>DATAMS010000553.1:0-14826 GCA_036260495.1 Thermoanaerobaculia bacterium | reverse complement strand
ATTGGCGCGGCGCTGTTCGAAGCAGTGCGCGATCCAGCCCGCCACGCGGCTGATGGCGAACGTTGGCGTGAAGAGCGGGACTTCGAGATCGAGACCGTGCAGCAGCAACGCGGTGTAAAACTCGACATTCGTCTGCAGATTGCGCCCGGGCTTGTACTCCTCGAGCAATCGCAACGCGGTCTGCTCGACGTCGAGAGCGAGCGTGTAGAGCGCCAGATCGCCGCCGCTCGTGAACATGCGCTTCGCGGCCGCGGCGAGAACATCGGCGCGCGGATCGCGCACTTTGTAGACGCGATGGCCGAAGCCCATCAGCCTCTCTCCCGATTCGATTTTCCTTCGCAGCACCTCCTCGGCGCGCCCAGCCTCGCCGATCTCGAAGACCATATCGAGCGCCGGTCCAGGCGCGCCGCCGTGAAGCGGACCTTTCAACGCGCCGATCGCGCCGGTGATGGCAGAGACGAGATCGGAGCCGGTCGATGCGATGACGCGTGCGGTGAACGTCGATGCATTGAGCCCGTGATCGACGACTGTATTCAGGTACGTTTCCAACCCGCGTACGCGTTCCTCGGCCGGGACGTTGCCGGTGAGCATGTAGAGAAAGTTGGCTGCATGTCCGAGGTCTGCCCGAGGCGCTATGGGATCGTGAGCGTGGAGGAGCCGCCAGTACGAAGCGACGATCGTGGGAAGTGCTGCGAGAAGATCGCGAGCGGCATCGTCATCGTTCTTCGCGGAACCACGCAGGCTGATCGTGCCCGCGGCCATGCGCAGTACGTCCATCGTGTCGATTTGCGCTTCCGCCGCCGCGTGAAGAAGATCGTGCGCGGCCTGCGGCAACAGTCGCCGCGAGGCGAGATTGGCGCGAAACGCGGACAGTTGCGTTTCGTCCGGCAAGCGCCCGTACCAAAGGAGAAACGCCGTCTCCTCGAACGTGGCATTCATGGCCAGCTCGGCGACAGGAAAGCCGGCGATGGTCAACTCGCCGGCGGTTCCGTCGACCATGCTCAGCGCCGTTTCCGATGCGATGATTCCTTCGAGGCCGGTGTGGATGACAGGATCGTTCATGACGACAACGTAGATGCCGCCATCAACGTTGTCAATATTGATTGCTTCGTCAATGTTGGAGTGGTAGTCTTTTGCAATGGTCACGTGGCTTTCGTCCAAAGACGCGGCGAGTTTTCTTGGAGTCAGCCGGACGACGCTCTACGCCTACGTGAGCCGCGGCCTGGTTCGCTCTTCGGCCTCGCCCGGAAAGTCGCATCTTCGCCGCTACGCAGCAGAAGATCTGGAGCGATTGCGCGGACGCCGTGAGCTTCGCCGCGATCCCGCCAAGACCGCCGAACGCGCGCTTCACTGGGGCGTCCCGATCATGGAGTCATCGATCACGCTCATCGAATCCGACCGGCTCTACTACCGCGGTCACGATGCTTGCGAGCTCGCGGAGAGTCGAAGTGTCGAAGAGATCGCGGCGCTGATCTGGACCGGCGCGTTCGACACCGACGTCTTCGCCGCCACTCCGTTGCACGTCGTCGCAGGCGGCGAAAGCGCCGCGCCGCTGCCGTTCGTCAGCCGCGCGGAGTCGATGCTGCCTCTCGTTGCCGTGCATGACTCGCTTGCCTTCGACCTTCGTCCACGCGCCGTCGCCCAGACCGGCTGGCGCATCCTTAACCTGCTCACCAGCGTCGCCGTGGAGTCGTCCGATCTCGAAGACTCGATTGAAGAGACGCTGCAGAAACGATGGATTCCGCGCACGGCGCACGCGCTGGAGATTCTGCGCGCCGCGCTGATTCTCTGCGCCGATCACGAGCTGAACGTCTCTTCCTTCACCGCTCGCTGCGTAGCCTCGGCGCAATCCAATCCGTACGCGGTGGTGGTGGCGGGTCTGGCGGCGATGGAGGGAGCGCGGCACGGCGGCATGAGCGAGAAAGTGGAGACGATGCTCGATGAGCTACGCCGCGCGCGCGACGTCCGCAAAGCGCTGTCGGATCGGTTGCGCCGAGGAGAGGTGATTCACGGGTTTGGACACCGGCTTTATCCGAAAGGCGATCCTCGCTCCACGCTGCTGCTGGAAATGTTGGGACGCCATTTCGGGAAGTCGCCCGAGCTGACGTTTGTGCGCGGCGTGTTGAACGCGGCCGAAGAGCTGACCGGAGACAAAGCAAACATCGATTTCGGGCTCGTCGCCGTAGAGCGCACGCTCAAACTTCCGCGCGGTTCTGCGCTGACCCTCTTCACGCTCGGCCGCAGCATCGGCTGGATCGGCCACGCCATCGAGCAGTACGCGAACGACGAGATCATCCGGCCGCGGGCGAAGTACGTGGGAGAGGCGCCGAAGGAGTGACTATGCCCGCAACTCAAGTGATCAGAAAGCTCTTGAAGGTTGATTATTGAATGTTGAGTGCGAATGTTGAATGGATCCATCCTCGGTCCATTCAACACTCAACATCCAACAGTCAACATTCGGTTTTCAAGCCTTCCTCCGAGTGAACCGTCTCTGTTTCGATTCCAGTTCGTAGCGATGACCTCCGATACACTCAGGCATTCATGACCTTTGCGTTGTACGTCATCGCAGCGTCGCTGCTGCTCTGGATCTCGCACCGCGCGCTCGTTCCGCTCTCGCGCGTGGCGGCGGTCGCGCTCCTGCTCCTTCCGCTTTGCATCACGGGCAAAGCGCTCCTGACCGGCGGCGTGTTCGGGCCGGTCGATCTCCCGTATTTCACCGAGCCGCTCAGAGCCATGCGCGTTCCCCTCGGCGTTCCGCAACCGCACAACGGGATGCTTTCCGATTTGTACGCGCAGATGATTCCGTGGCGGAAAGCCGTGCAGTTCGCGCTGGCGCATGGACAGTGGCCGCTCTGGAATCCGTTCATTCTCTCGGGGACGCAGCTCGCGGCATCGGCGCAGCCGGCGGCGTATTCGCCGTTCACGCTGATCGCCTGTCTGCTGCCGGTCGCGCAAAGCCTCACGTTCACGGCGGCGATCACATTTTTTCTCGGCGGACTGGGCGCGTTTCTTTTCGCGCGCGAGCTCGGATGCCGCGAATCGGTCGCGCTCTCCGCCGCCGCCGGTTGGATGTATTCGGGACCGATGGCCTTCTTCGTTCTCTGGTCCCTCGGCAACTCCTGGACGCTCTTGCCGCTGGTGCTCTTCGCCACGCGGCGGTCCGTGCATTTGCCCGGAATTCGATCGACAGCAATTCTGGCGACGACGCTCACGCTCCTGCTGCTGGCCGGGCATCCGGAGACTGCGTTTCACATCGTCTTCTGCGGATCGTTGTACGCGCTCGTGGAGATGCCGGCGTTACGGCGCAACGTCGTCCGTCCGCTCGCCAGTGCGCTCGCCGCCGGCGTGATCGCGCTGCTCTTGTGTGCGATCTACATCCTTCCGATTTTCGAAGCGGCGCCGCAGACGATGGAGCATCAGTTCCGCACCGGCGGCTATCTCGACATTCCTCGAGGAGTTGTTGCCGTCGAGAGTGAGGCGCGCATCCTCACCGACTTTTTCCCGCACCTGCACGGCCGCTATTGGAACTGGAAAGATCCGCACTGGGTGCCGCTTGAGACGTCGGCGGCCGGCAGCATTCTCCTGGCGCTTGCCGCGTACGCGATCATCCGCGTGCGGCGGCGCGAGGTGGCGTTTTTTGCAGCGCTCGCGATTTTCGGAATCCTCGCGCGCGCCGCCTGGGCGCCTCTGGCCGCGCTGCTGCAGAAGCTCCCGCTCTTCGACATCACGCTCAACGAACGATTCTGTTTCGCCGCCGCCTTCTCCCTCGTGACCCTCGGCGCGCTCGGACTCGAGCACGCATTGCGTAAGCGAGACCGCGCACTTTGCTACACGCTGGCCGCGGCGATGATCTTCTTCGCCGGCGGCGCTTTCATCATCAACCAGCTCAACCTCATGGCTCACACCCTTCCCGAGTGGGGCGTCTACACGCTGTTCGGTGAGCTGACGTGTTTGGGAGTTGCGGCGATCGTGTTGCTTGCGGTTGCGGGGTTTCGCGGTCGCGAGACTGCGGGGCTATCGGTCGCGGGTCTCGGGTTGCCGGGTTTCCAGGTTGCCGGGTTACCCGGCAACCTGGCAACCGAGGAGCAAGCCGGCCTCGAGGCCGGGCAACCTCGCGATCAGGCGGCCGCAGTGGCGACCCGGCAACCGGGCAACGCGGCAACCGGCCACCTCGCGACAGCAACAGCAACCGCCATCCTTCTCCTCATCCTCATCCAACGCTGGTTGGCCGGACACGACATCTATCCGACGCTGCCCGCGTTTGCGGCATATCCGCCCGTTCCGATCTTTCGCTCGTTGCCGCGCGAGACCGGCGAGCCGTTCCGCATCGTTGGACGCGCCCACGCTCTCGTTCCCGGAACGAGCGCGCTTTACGAGCTCGAAGACGCGCGCGGCTACGAAGCGCTGACGTTCTCGCGCTACGTGGCTACATACGACGCCTGGTGCAAGCATCAGCCGGTTTGGTTCAACCGCGTCGACGATCTGACGAAACCGTTCCTCTCGATGCTGAACGTCCGCTACGCCATCGCCTCGGACAAACTGCCTCCGCCCGATGGCTGGCGCCGCGTGGCCGTGCAGCCGGGGGCGGAACTGCTGGAGAACACGCACGTTTTTCCTCGTGCGTTCGTCCCCGATCGCGTCATGTTTGGCACGTCGTTCGACGGCACACTCGACGCGATGAAGATCGCAACCGATTTTCACGAGCGCGCCTGGATCGAGGCGCCGTTGCCGGCCGGCGAGCGCGGAAATGCCGGATGCACAGTGGCTGGTGTGCGCCGCGACGGCGGCGACTTGATTGTCGAAGCGGCCACCTCTGCCGGCGGCTGGGTCGTGATCACCGAGCCGGCGTGGGACGGCTGGCGCGTCTACATCGACGGCCGCCGCGTGGAGCACTTTTACGCCAACGTCGCGTTCCTCGGCGTCTTCGTTCCGCCCGGCGGCCACACGATTCGCCTGACGTACCTGCCGGAGAGTTTCGTGCACGGCCGCGCGGTCTCGTTCTCCGCGCTGGCGCTGATGCTCGCCGGCGTCTTGTTCTTGCGGATGCGCCGGCGGCGCGTCGTGACACCGGTGTGATCCGCGCCACGATTGACCGGCGATAAGTCCTGGAATCGGCGCGACCTTCGTGACCGGCGGTCAGCGCCGATGCAAACTATTTGGTTCGCGTCACTGGCCGGTGCGGCACCGCCGACAGCAACGCCGCTTCCGTAACCGCAACAGCCCTGCCCCGCGGCGCGCCGCCCGTCACTGAGGTTCAATCCCGCGCGTAATGCACGCGCTAGAATCGTGATCCGAAAGGTAAAACCTAATGTTTCGAGTCGTAAGACTGTTAACCGCCATCGCACTCGCCATCGCAACATCGTCGGTTTACGCTGACACACCCTGCACCCAGGTCTCGATCGTCACGCATCCGTCCTTTGTGACGATCCTTCCAGGAACTTCGACGACGCTGTCGGTGATTACCGCGGGCACTCTCCCCATCACCTACCAGTGGTACACCGGCACATCCGGCAATACATCGCAGCCGATTCCCGGCGCCACGAGCTCCTCGGTCACCGTCACCCCGGTCACGACGATCACGGCGTATTGGGTCCACGTTGCGAATAGTTGCAATACCGTCGGCGTCAACAGCGTCACAGGCGTCGTCACGCTTTCCGCAACGTGTCCATCGCCAACGATCGACACGCAGCCATCGTCTGTCTCCGCCTCCATCGGTACTCCCGCCACCGTGAAGATTGCGGCCAGGCCTACCGCGACCGGCACCGGCCCCGGAAGCCCGCTGCACTACCAGTGGTACAAGGGCGTGAAGGGCGACATCTCAAAGAAGGTGGGTGTCGATTCCGAGACCTTCGTCACCGACCCTGTCACCGCGACCGCGAGCTATTGGGTGCGCGTGAGCGCCGAATGCGTCAGCTCGATCGACAGTAACGCCGCGACCGTCACCCCGGTAGCGCGCGGCCGCGCGGTGAGGCGGTGAGTTGGGGCGCGGGGTGTCGGGGGTTGGGCGTGGGGAAACCAGACTCCCACTCCCCACACCCAACACCCCACTCCCACTCACATCGTAGTCAACTGCTTCTTCATCGATGCAATCATGTTCGCGCTTTGCTGCTCGGTTGGCAGTGACTCGGCGAAACGGATTGCTTCTTCGATCGTTTTCTTCGCTGATTCTTTGTCGCCCTTCGCCATGTACACCGAGGCGCGGTTGCGGTAGATGCCGATCTTGCGCGGGCCGTACGCCAGTTTCAGCGCGCGGTCGGATGCGGCCAGGGCATCATCGAAACGGCCTGCTGCTTTGTACGCGGAGATGAGGCGCGCCGGCGGGTTGTAGTCGTTCGGCAGATCGCGCTCGTCCCGTTCGAGCATGGCGATTGCCTTTTCCGGCTGCTTGAGACCGAGGTAGGCGGTGAGGCGGTGCGAATCGTAGACGGCGCGTTGATCAGCGGTCTTCGCTTTCGCCACCTCCTTCTCCAGAAATGCGGCCCACTGTTCGCGCAATGCGTGCGCGGCGGCGGCGTCTTTCGCTTCATCGCGGGCATCGGCGAGCGATTCGTAGAGGCCGGAGCGGTCGTCTGCGGACATCGCGATCTTGTCGGCCGCGGCGAGTGTTTCGGCTGTTGCTTTCTCGAGACCGGCGACGAGCTCGGAGCGGTTCCACGATTTCTTCGGATCGAGGTCGGTGGCGCAGGAGAGTCCGGTGCCGGCCACGTTGACTGCCGAGCCGGTTCCGCGCACCCGCGGATAAAGCGCGAGAGCGCGCTCGGCGCAGGCCTGCGAATTCTGCGACTGCAGGAGCGCGAAGACCAGCGACTCCGAGGCGCGCCCGAGGCGCGGCCAGTTCTTCGGCGCGGCGGCGATTGCTTCTTCGAAGACTTTCGCCGCTTCGGCCTGTTTGCCTTGCGACGCCAACGCATCGGCGCGGATCAACAGCGTGTCCGCTTTTCCGTGCGAGCCTTGCGCGGCGCGCTCGCCGTCATCGAGCAGTTTACGGATCTGCGGCACCGTGCCGCCGCCGGCGTAGCGGAATACGACCTTATCGTTCGGGTCGAGGATGAGCAGCGTCGGCCAGACGCTGATCGGATGCGCTTTCAGGAACGCGGCGTTCGTTGCGTTTTCGGTATCGATCGAGAGCCAGACGAACCGTCCGGCGTACCGCTCGAGGGACTTGTCCGTGAAGACATAGGCCCTCATCGAGCGGCACGTGTGTCACCACGGTGCCCACGCTTCGACGAAGACCGGCCGGTCTGCCGCCTTGGCGCGGGCGATGGCTACTTTGTAATCGTTCTCGATCCACGGCAGCACTTCCTTGGCCTGCGCCGCCGAGGCGATGAGGAGGAGGGAGGCGATGAGGAGTTTCTTCATGGGGGTAGTTTATCTCCGACTCGGAATGGAATTGACAATGGACAATGGACAATTGACAACGAACGGCGAACCAAGAGCGAGCAGAACCACATAGACAGCGTTGGTTTTCGTTGTCAATTGTCCATTGTCCATTGTCAATTCAACCAACTACTTCAAACTGCGAAGAACCCGATCCCGATACTCCTTCGCTTTTGCCACCGCAGCGGACACATCGACCGTCAGCACTTTGCGGTTGCGCATCAGCACTTTTCCGTCGCAGATCGTCGTGACGACTGAGTTGCCCGAGGCGGCGTAGACGATTGCGGACTCGACGGCGTAGACCGGCTGCGTCTTTGGTTGCTGCAGATCGATGACGATGACGTCGGCGCGTTTGCCGGCTTCGAGCGTTCCGATGCGGTCTTCCATGCCGAGGACTTTGGCGCCGCCGATGGTGGCCATTTCGAGGACGTCGCGCGCACTGAGCGCTTTCGGATCGCCGAGCGTGATCTTCTGCAATCGCGCGGCGCTGGCGGCTTCTTCGACCATGTCGAGATTGTTGTTTGATCCGGCCGGACCGTCGGTGCCGAGGCCGACGGAAACGCCTGCTTTGCGCATGTCGACGACATGGGCGACGCCGGACGCCAGCATCATGTTGCTCTCCGGGCAGTGGGCGACGCCGACGCGTTTCTTCGCAAACGTCTGGATGTCCTCGGGCGTCAGCCAGACGCCGTGCGCGGCGATGACGTCGTGCCCGAGGAAGCCGATGGAATCGAGATAGGCGGCGGGGGAAAGGCCGCTCGTGTTGTCCTTGATCTGCGACGCCTCGTTCTTCGTCTCGGCGACATGAATGAGAATCGGCGCATGCAGCTCCGTCGCCAGCGCGCGTATCTGCTCGAGGTGAGCGCGCGAGACGGTGTACGGCGCGTGCGGCGCGAGCGCGGCGGTGATGAGCCGGTCACCGCGCCAGTGCGTGACGAACGCGCGCACGTACGCGACGGCGGCGTCCCACGTTTTGTTGTCGGCGACCGGAAAATCGATCATCGTCTCGCCAACCACGGCTCTCAATCCGGCCTTCTTCGCTTCGGCCGCGATGTCGCTCTCGAAGTAGTACATGTCAGTGAACGTGGTCGTCCCCGACGCGATCATCTCGGCCGCCGCGAGCCGCGTTCCCCACCTCACGAAGTCGCGATCCACATTCTTCGCCTCGGCAGGAAAAATAAAATGCTGGAGCCAGTCCATGAGATCGCGATCGTCGGCGATCCCGCGGAAGAGCGTCATCGGCACGTGCGTGTGCGCGTTGACGAATCCCGGAAGAATGGCCGAACCGCGCGCGTGAATCGTGTCTGTCCCGACAAAACGCTTGGCGATGTCAGCAGACCTGCCGACCGCGACGATGTCGCCCTTGTCGATGGCCACCGCGCCGTCGTCGATATTCGGCCCGGCCATCGTGATGACGGTGCCGCCGGTGACGACGATGTCGACCTTGCGCACCGCGGCGGTAGCGCTGATCGCGGTCAGAAGAATGAGGAAAGCAAACGATAGGCGTCGCAGCATGTCCGCGGACGTTAACGCAAAGAGCGCGAGCGTACAATTGACGTCATGAAAGCGGGGAGCGCGGCCAAGGCGACCTACGAGGATCTGCTGAAGGTCCCGGAGAACCTTATCGCCGAGTTAATCGAGGGAGAGTTGTACACATGGCCACGGCCAGCCGGCCCGCACGCACGCTTTTCATCCGCTCTCGGAATGGATATCGGCACGCCGTACGATCGCGGACGCGGCGGTCCCGGCGGCTGGTGGATCATTGACGAGCCGGAACTGCACCTCGGCGAAAACGTGCTCGTCCCCGATCTTGCTGGATGGCGGCGCGAGCGGATGCCTGAGATTCCCAATGATCACCGTTTCACCATCGAGCCGGATTGGGTTTGTGAGGTGATCTCACCCTCGACCGCACGCGTCGACCGCGGCAAAAAGCAATTCATCTACGCGGCGCACGACGTGCCGTGGCTCTGGTTCGTCGATCCTGGACTGCGCACGCTCGAAGTCTTACAACTGGCTGGCGATCTGTATACGACCGTTCATGTGTTCACGGGCGATGACGTCGTTCGCGCTGATCCTTTTCCGGCAGCCGAGATCGATCTCGCGTCGATCTGGGGTCCAACGCCGGAAGAATGAACTTTCGCGTCTTCGCGGCTTCGCGGCTTCGCGTGACAAGTCTTCACACTCGCGCCATCGCCATATGCCCGCCCTTGCCGACCTTCAATCCATCGGCACGTTCTGCAAAAAAGCGCCGGTTCAGCGCGTCGCCATCCCAGTCTTCGGCTTTGCTGAATCCGAGCGCGTGCAGATCGCGCAACAACTCCTTCGGATCGAGATACGTCTTCCACGGCTCGCCCGCGGCGGCGACACGCTTTGCCATTCGGTGAACGACCAGGCGGCTCATCCAGGGGAGCGATTCCGGCGGCACGCTGTAGTCGAAGACGACGGCAGTGCCGGCCGGTAACGATGCGATGAACGCGAGCGTCTGATCGATCGCCGGCCGTTCGAGATACGGAACCACGCCGAGCCAGGCGAAGAACGCTGGTGCCGCGGCATCGAAGCCAGCGGCTTGCAACGCATCTTCGAGCGCCGTGGTCGCGAAATCGATCGACACGAATGTGAGCGACGACGGAATCGCGATCTCGCCGCTCGCAAGCCGCTCCCGTTTCATCGCCTGCGTAGCCGGATGATCGACTTCGAACACGCGCAAGTCCGGAAATGGATTCCGATACGCGAAAGTATCGAAGCCCGCGCCGAGGACGACGTACTGCCGCACACCGCTGGCGACCGCCTCGGCCAGCGCATCCTCGGCGAACCGGCTGCGCATGGCGAAAAAGGCGCGAAGATAGGGCGCGAGCGGCGACGATTCAAGCAGCGGCGGGCGCTCGCGCAACTCGCGGGCAACCTCGGGACGGATGACACGCAACGCCAGCGGATCCTCGAATACCAGCGGACGATCGCGCACCTGATGCGCCGCGCGCCGCTCCGCAACACGATCCGCCGTACGGCTGGCCTGTCCTTTCTGCATCGCGGGATTCTAGTCTGGCCTGCTGTTGTCACTTTTCTCCGGATCAACATCAAGGGCAACGTCACGCGGAATCCCGGTTGATGAGATTTATTGCGACGCGGATCTCAGTGCACCGCATCGCCACCGCGCCATCGAGAATGCACGTCACATTCTTCGACACCTCATCCGCAGAGAAACGCAGATGAGTTAATGCGGGAGCGGCAGGTTCCAGAAGAATTGTGAGATGCGCACGAGCAGCGGATCCGCGACCTCGGCATCCGCTTCGTTCAGGCGCTTCACTTCTTCGTTGATGCGGGCGAGCTCCTTGCCGTCCATCCAGAATCCGAGGCACTTCTTGCAGTAGTCGAGGATGATGGTGGTGTCGATGTTGAAGTCGACCTTGCCCATTGCCGCGCCGTCGTTCGGGCAGGTGATCGGGCCGTACGCATCCTCGTGCTGAAACGAGTCGAGGTCGACGGTGCAGAATTCGAGGTCGCCTCGAATCTCGCCGGCCACTTCGTTCAACTGTCCGTGCGCCAAGAACATCCCGCCACAGACCGGACAAGTCCGGACCGGTGTCGAACCAAACGACTTCATTTCCAGTTCTGCGGCATCACGCGGACAGTTCAATGCGTCCTCCTCGGCTGCTCATCGGATCGTACTCCGAATCCCTCGGCGGCGTTCCCCCGCAAGGAACGCGAATCACGCGAGCAAGTGCGTGAGGAACGCTGGCGTCCTCGCCGGCTGGCCCGTAGGCGTCCCGCCTGCGGCGCAATCAAGCGAACGACTTCGTCGCCTTCATGCAGGCGTGTCGAACGCAACAACCTGCGGCCCGGCCATCTCAGAAGCAGCCACCGGGACGACTGCGCTTTCCCGGCGCGACGGGCGCTTCACTGACGTCGCAAGACCAACCAGCTCGAGCATGAAGATGCTGTACCAGCCGACGTCGACCTGCCAGAACTTCCATCCCAACCGTGCCGACGATGGCGACGCGTGATGATTCTGGTGCCAGTTCTCGCCCTGGAAAAACTGGATCGGTGCGAGCCATCCGATGTTCTGCGACGAATCCTCGCCGTGCTCGCGATGCTCGCGCATGTGCGCGATGCTGTTGACGAAGCACTGTGCATGAAGCGACATCACGAGGCGCATCGAGCCGAGCCAGAAAAATGCGGGAAGCCCGAAAGCAAGACCGCCGAAGAGCGAGACTGCCAGCATCGGAATCTGAATCCGGTTCCAGAAGCGGTACTCCGGCTTGTTGAGATCGGGGCACCAGCGATTGAGCGGAACGTTTCCCGCCTGCCAAAGCCAGCGAAGATGCGCCCACCAGAAGCCGCCGATGGCAGGACTGGAGATGTCATCGACCGTCTCGACTTTCGAGTGATGTTGTCTGTGATTCGCGGTCCACGAATCGGGCGATCCGGAGCCGTTGAACATCGCGAAGAAGATGAGCGCGTGCTTCACGACGGGATGCAAACGGAGCGCGGTGTGGGCAAGCGCGCGGTGATAACAGACCGTGACTCCGAGCCCGCCGAGCCAACCGAGCGCGACCGACGCAACGATCACTTTCCAGCCCGGCGCCGGGAAAAAGACCAAGCCGATCGCCGCGAGGATGTGAATGGCGACGATGTAATAGAACGTCGCGCGGTCGCCTTTCGCCGTCTTCCACCACGGACTCTTCCATGGTTCGGGACCGAGGCTCGATACGATTGGTGCGTCGACGAGACGCGGATTGCGGACTTGCGGCAGCTCCGCCGCGGGCTCAAGTGAACATGAGGACATCTGGTGCCTTTCAGCGGATTTCGACCGCGGCCAGGAGCACGAGGATGGCCTCGCGAGACGTGGCGTGGGGGACTCGCAACAACCTTGCGGCAACGGTGCCAGCAGGGAACCAACGCACCGTCGATGGGCACCGCGATGGTGTCCCACGCAAACGACTGTAACACGCCGGTTGCTTCGCATCGATTGATGACTGCATTCCTTCCCGTTCCGGCTCTGAACCGTAACCGCTCGGCTACGAACCTTTGGGAATGTCCGCGTATAAATCAACACGGGTCTGCTTACAGGAGGTGAGTGATGCAATCGGCCGATGCCGGCGTTCTGGTTCACGGACTCGGATTTCCAGAGGAAACTCCGCGCCAGGCGCTTCCCGATGGAACGAATGTCGGCCCGTATCGCATCCTCAATCTGCTCGCGTCCGGCGGAATGGGCGATGTCTACCGCGCCCGCGATGAACGCCTCGGACGCAGCGTCGCGCTCAAAGTTCTGCCGACCGGTTTGACCGACGACCGCGAGCGCCTGGAGCGTTTCGCGCAGGAAGCGAAATCGGCCTCGGCTCTCAATCATCCGCACATCGTCACGATTTACGAGATTGGCCAGGCTCGTCCCTCCTGCATCGTGCAGCCGATCCCAGGAACCGATCAGCGTCAGCGTCCGGAAGAGATCCACTACATCGCCATGGAGTTGATCGAAGGCGAGACGCTGCGCGAATTCATCGCCGGCGGCCGTTCACTCACGCGCCGCCTCGAGATCCTCGCCCAAAGCGCTGAAGGCCTCGGCAAGGCGCACGCGGCCGGCATCGTCCATCGCGATCTCAAGCCGGACAACATCATGGTGTCATCCGAGGGGTACGCGAAGGTTGTCGACTTCGGGTTGGCGAAACTTGTTGAGCCCACCGCGGGATGGGATCCGATCGGCGCCGACTCGCCGACGATGAAGGCGCTCACACAACAAGGGGAACTGATCGGAACGGCCGGCTACATGTCGCCCGAGCAGATTCTCGGAAAGGTCATCGATCAGCGATCCGACATCTTTTCCTTCGGCTGCATCGTGTACGAGACGATCGCCGGCGCGAAGCCATTCACCGGCGATTCATTCGTCGACACGCTGCACGATGTGCTGCACGGAACGCCTGCTCCGATCGAGCACTACGACCCGTTGATGCAGCAGGAGCTGCGGCGCATCGTCGGCAAGTGCATCGAAAAGGATCGCGAGGTCCGATATCAGTCGATTCGCGATGTTGCGCTCGACCTGCGCGCCGCCGCTGCGAACGCCGGCAATCCTACCGGTCCCATCACGCTTCCGCAGTTCGAGCAGCCCAAAACCGCTCACAATCTTCGCTGGCTGGCTGCGCTTGCCGCAGTCGTAATCATCGGAACCACCGGCTGGCAGATCCATCTTCGGATGAGCGCCTCGGTACCCGCGGCCGCACCAGCGCACGCGCCCCTGCAGCGAATCACGACCAACGGTCACGTCAGCCATCTCGCCGTCTCGCCCGACGGACGATTCGCGGCGTACACGTTCGATGACGAGACCGCCGGCCCCACCGTGTGGTTGCAGCAGATCGCTACGGGCAGCCGCGTCGCCATTATCCCGGGCTCGCCGAAAACGGAGTACACGGGCCTCGC
The DNA here is from genome assembly GCA_036260495.1 of Thermoanaerobaculia bacterium. Lineage (GTDB taxonomy): Bacteria > Acidobacteriota > Thermoanaerobaculia > Gp7-AA8 > Gp7-AA8 > JADGNZ01. Next base: position 1,041 of record DATAMS010000553.1, on the reverse strand, counting down.
GTTTTCCGCGGACGGAAATCATCTGCTGGCCTCGCGATACGAGGGAACGATCTTCGGCGCGGTCGTGCAGGTGCCCCTCCTCGGCGGCACTCCGGCGCGCCTCATCGGCGACGCCGACACGGCCGTCACACCATCACCGGATGGCAAGCTTCTGGCCGTGATCCGCAACGTTCTGGAAAAGGGTGAAAGCCGTCTCCTGCTCACGGCGCCTGATGGATCGCACGAGCGCGTTCTGACGACGCTGCCGCTGACGGAAGGCATGATGACGCCGTCGCCCGCGTGGTCGCCGGACGGAGCGCGGATCGCCATCTCGCATGGCCATAGTCTCTTCAGCATCGACGTCAACACCGGTGCGAAGACAAGCATCCCGATGACGAGCTCCGGAGGCTCGATTCGCGACGTCGCCTGGACGAATGCCGGCGACGCGTTGCTCGTGACCGCGTACGACGACCGTTGGGCCGGACATTGCCAACTGCTGCGCGTCGACCTCACCACCGGCGCCGTGACCAACGTGACGGACGACGCCGACGATTACGCCGAGCCGCACGCCGCCGGCAAATCAGTGGCAGCGATTCAGTCGAAGTTTCAGTCCGCGATCTGGTCGGTAACACCCGGCACCGCACCGACGCAACTGACCCGCGGCCTCGGCAGCTCCGACGGCCTTTCCGGCCTGACGAGCGCGCCCGACCGCCGCATCATCTACTCGTCCGCCGCCGGCGGAACCGCGGATCTCTGGATCGCCGACGCCGACGGATCCGACCCCCGCCAACTGACCAATGACGAACGGTTGGAGAAGCATCCCGCAATCACCGGCAACGGCTCGACGATCGTTTACTTGAAGCGCAATCAGGAACGGTCATCGCTCTGGCGGATGAATATCGACGGCGGCCAGCAGCGCGAGATCGTCAGCGCGCCGGTGATCTACGACTACATCCTCACACCGGATGGAAAACAGATCGTCTACGCATCGGGCAACGACGCGACCAGTATCTCGTCGCTGGCGAGTGTCCCCGTCGACGGCGGTAAGTCCACCGCGATTAC
>DATAMS010000605.1:0-2637 GCA_036260495.1 Thermoanaerobaculia bacterium | reverse complement strand
GGGCCATGCAAAACATCGGCGGGATCGCGAACGTCACTTACATTGCGCCGGGCGCGGCGCTCGACGAGGTGATTGCGTTCGACACCGGTCCCGGCAACATGGTGATCGATTCGCTGATGTACATCGTGACGAACGGAAACGACACGTTCGATCGCGACGGCGCGGCCGCCGCGCGCGGCCGCGTACGCGAGGACATTCTCGCGTGGTGCATGTCCGAGCCTTATTTTCAATTGGCGCCGCCGAAGACGACCGGACGGGAGCGTTTCGGACGGCAGTTCGCGGCGCGCATGGCCGCGCGATTTGATTGCGTCGAACCGGATGATCTGATCGCCACCGCTACCGCGTTCACGGCCGAAAGCATTGCGCATGCATGTCGCGAGTTCATCGGCCGTCCGGTGGATGAGATGATCGTCGCAGGCGGCGGCGCGCGGAATCCGACGTTGCTTCGCATGCTGCGCGAACGGTTGCCGGGAACCAGCGTGAAGATCTACGAGTTCCTGCAGGAAAAGGAAGCGATGGCAATGGCGCTGATCGCCAGCGATTCGATCTCCGGACTCGATACCAACGTCGCCTCGCTGACCGGCGGGCGCGCCACGGTTCTCGGCAAGATTTGTTTATGAGCCATCACAGTATTTTCGGACGCTCCTTTGTGGCCGGTGAGCTGCGCGAGGGCGTGCTGATCACGATCGCGGACCAGCAGATCATCGATGTGCGCGACGCAGTCCACGCGCCCTCGGGCAGTCACGTTGCGGATGGAGTGATCGTTCCGGGATTCGCCGACGTTCACGTTCACGGCGGCGCCGGCGCCGACTTCATGGACGGGTCCGCAGATGCTGTTTCTACAGTGACGCGGTTTCACGCCGGCGAAGGAACGACGTCGCTTGCGGCAACGACGCTCTCGGCATCGCGCGAGCGCTTGCATCAGGCGGTGTCAGCGATCGCGCGCGCATCGCGAGCAGAACCTGGCGGTGCGCAGATCTGTGGCATTCACCTCGAAGGTCCGTACATCAACGTCGCGCGCGCCGGAGCGCAGGATGTCGCATCGATCCGGCCTGCCGATATTGTCGAGATTGCAGCGCTGCTGGCCGAGGCGCCGCATCTGCGGTGGATGATGACGGTGGCGCCGGAGATCGATGGCGTGCGCGCGCTGATCGAACACTTTCGCGACCGCATCCTTTTTTCGATCGGCCATACCGCGGCGGATTACGCGGGCTGCGTTGCCGCGCTCGAATGGGGCGCATCGCATTTCACGCATCTCTTCAACGCGATGACCGGTCTCGATCACCGCCGGCCGGGCGCGGTCGGCGCGGCGCTGACGTCGGTCGAGGCGACCGCAGAGCTGATCGCGGACGGCGTTCACGTTCATCCCGCCGTGCTGCGAATGACCGCGCTGACAATGCCGCATCGCATCGCGCTGATCACCGACGCCGTTCGCGCGTGCGGGATGGCGGACGGCAAGTACAAGCTTTACGAGCACGACATCACCGTCGCTGACGGCGCGGCCCGGCTCGATGACGGCACACTCGCCGGCAGCGTGCTCACGATGCGCCAAGCCGTGCAGAACATGGTGGAACTGGCCGGCTTGCCGCTGGAACTGGTGATTCCGCTCGCGACCGAGGTGCCTGCGCGAATTCTGGGAGTGTCCGATCGCAAGGGAAAAATCGCGCCGGGTTACGACGCAGATCTGGTCGTGCTCACCGAGCGCTTCGAGGTGTCGGCAACGTACTTGCGAGGAGTGCCGCTGTAAGCAACATGAACTGGGAAACGCTCACCGACTACGACGCCCTTTCCGATCGCGCCGCGAAGATCCTCCTCGCCGCCATCCGCAACGATCCGCACATCGTCCTCGGCCTTCCGACCGGCCGCACGCCGGTGCGCATGTACGAGCGCGTCGTCAGCGAATGCAGCCGCGAGTACCACTGCTTCCGCGATGTGGTTACGTTCAATCTGGATGAATATGCAGGCATTGACCAGAACCATCCTGGCAGCTACTTCACGTTCATGCAGCGGCACCTGTTCGATCACATCGACATCGATCCGGCCAACGCGCACATCCCGAACGGCGCGGCGCCGGACCTGAGCGCCGAGTGCGCGCGCTACGAAAATGCAATCGCCGATGCGGGCGGCCTCGGCCTCACATTTCTCGGACTAGGCGCCAACGGCCACATCGCCTTCAACGAGCCTGGAACGACGTTCGATTCGCGAACGCGAGTTGTGGCGCTGACGGAATCGACGCGAATCGCGAATGCATCTTTTTTCCCCGATGGCGAGGTTCCGTCGCGGGCCATCACGATGGGCATCGCCACGATTCTCGCGTCAAAATCAATCGTGCTTCTCGCCAGCGGATCGACCAAACAAGGAGCCATCGAGCGGCTGCGCAGCGGCGTTATCAGCGAGCAGTTTCCGGCGAGCGCGCTTTGGCAACATCCCGATGTGACAGTGTTGATCGCGTAATCCAGAACACGAAAAGAGAAAGGACTCTGCGGGACCAAACGAGCAGGGTGCGACCCCACTCCCGACTCCCCACACCCCACCCGGCATTGTTCTCGCTCTTGCATCGGCGTTCATGGCTGACGTTCTCGATGACGACGCACCTGTCCGGCGACCGATTCTCGGCGCCCTCTCGATCCTGCTCCT
>DATAMS010000604.1:0-9020 GCA_036260495.1 Thermoanaerobaculia bacterium | reverse complement strand
CCACCGGAAACGCGATCGCACGTGCGAATGCACCCCGGCGGGGTGCGCGAAGCGGATTCGCATCGTTGAATTGATGATCGGTATTGCGCGCACCCCCGCCGGGTTGCCTCGGCACGCTTTCGGCACTCTCATCCGTTGCGAGTCCTTCCGTTGCGGCAATGTCCTTCGCCGGCGGTTCATGCCCCCTGAGTGCGCTTCGTAACTCCCCGGTGCATCTCGCTGAAAAGGAGCAACATCCGGCCGGTCAGGCCCGTTGACATCATCATCATGAACCAGACAATCGCAATCGAGAACGAAGATGTTCATGCCCCCGCCGCCGGCAGCCGCGTGAAGGAGATTCTTCTGAACAAGAAGCTGATCATCATCGCGATCGTGGTCGCCGTCCTCGTCGTGGCCGCCTTTTTCTTCTATCGCGCCCGAGTGGCCAGCGGCGCGCCTGCGTTCCGCTTCGTCACGATCGAGAAGGGGAACATGCAGTCGAAAGTCTCCGCCACCGGCACCCTCGGCGCCGTGACTACTGTTAGCGTCGGAACGCAGGTCTCCGGACAGGTGGCCTCGCTTCTCGTCGACTACAACGACGTCGTGAAGAAAGGTCAGTTGCTGGCCACGATCGATCCGACGCTGGCGCGATCGGCTGTAATCGACGCCCAAGCCAACGTCGACAAGGCGCAGGCCGAGCTGCTCCAGATGCAGCGCGACTACAACCGCAATCGCGATCTCAGCAAACAGGGCCTGATCGCGAAGAGCGCGTTCGAGCAGAGCCAGTCATCGATGCTGGTGGCGCAGGCTGAGGTCCGGTCGGCGCAGGTGGCAATGGACCGCGCCAAACAGAACCTGGCCTACACATCGATCTACGCGCCGATTGACGGTGTCGTCGTCGAGCGCAACGTGCAGCAGGGGCAGACCGTCGCGGCAAGTCTCTCGGCGCCGCAGCTTTTCCTCATCGCCAACGACCTTGCACACATGCAGATCCTGGCGCAGGTCGGTGAAGGCGACATCGCCCAGATCAAAGCTGGCCAGACAGTCAAATTCACCGTTCAGGCGTTGCCGAATCAGACCTTCAACGGGACGGTGGAGCAGGTGCGCCTGCAGTCGACGACTGCCGACAATGTCGTGGACTACACCGTCGTCATCAACGTCGACAACGCGCAAAACAAACTCTTGCCCGGTATGACGGCGCGCGTCGACTTCCTGACGCAGTCGGCCACCAACGTTCTCAAGGTCTCGAACGCAGCGCTTCGCTTCCAGCCAACCGACGAGCAGTTGGTGCAGATGGGTGTGCAGAAGCCGGCCCCGCGCGTCAGGACGGCAACCGGAACGAACGGTACGACGGGAACGAATGGCGCGACGGGAACGAACGCCGCGACCTCGACCGTGTCCGCGGCCGATCGCGCCGCGCGCCGTGCAGCACGCGCCGCAAACGGCGGCTCGCGTCCGGCAATCGCCACGCTGTACTACCTCGACAAGGATGGCAAGGTCGCCACGACGATGGTCCGAACCGGAATCACCGACGGCACCAGCACGCAGATCATGGGCAAAGACATTCAGGCGGGCATGAAGGTGATCGCCGGAATCAGCACCGGCGCTGACACCGCGAAGACGTCGACCGCGCCGACCACCACCAGTCCGTTCAGTGGTGGTGGGCAGCAGCGAGGCGGCGGACGTCCGGGAGGCTTCTGATGAACGACGTCGTCATCCAGACCAACGCCATCACTAAGACCTACGAGAGCGGCTCGAACTCCGTTCACGCACTTCGCGGCATCGACCTGACGGTTCATCGCGGCGAATTCATCGCCGTGATGGGCCAATCGGGCTCCGGCAAGTCGACACTGATGAACGTTCTGGGCTGCCTCGATACGCCCACCTCGGGCAACTATCTCCTCGACGATGTTCACGTCGAGACGCTCAACAAGAATCAGCTCGCTGCGATCCGCAATGAGAAGATCGGATTCGTTTTTCAGGGATTCAATCTCCTCGCGCGTACGAGCGCGCTCGAGAACGTTGAGCTGCCGTTGCTCTACGACCGCAGCGGACGCAAACGCGACACGAAAGCGATGGCCGCCGCGGCACTGGAGCGCGTCGGTCTCGCCGGCCGCGTCAATCACCAGCCGAGCGAGCTCTCCGGCGGACAGCAGCAGCGCGTGGCCATCGCGCGCGCGCTCGTCACCGAGCCCGCGCTCGTGCTCGCCGACGAGCCTACCGGCAACCTCGACAGCCGCACCTCGATCGAAGTGATGGCGCTTTTTCAGGCGCTGAACGAACAGGGCATCACGATCGTGCTCGTCACGCACGAACCGGATGTCGCGGTCTACGCCAAGCGCATCGTCGAGGTGCGCGACGGACGGATCCGCCGCGATGAGCCCGTAAAGAATCGCCGCAACGCTGTTGAGGATCTCGCGAATGCGGAGGTTCTCGATGACGACGACATTCTCGCGCCCGTGATCGCGCCGGCTGCCGAGGCAGTCGTTGCCGGAGGTGCCGCATGAAACTCATGACACTCGTGAAGCTCGCCCTCCAGGCCATCCGCAAAAACAAGATGCGGGCGACGCTGACAATGCTCGGCATCATCATCGGCGTTGCCGCCGTCATCGTCATGGTGGCGGTCGGCTACGGCGCCCGTTCCCGCATCAAAGAACAGATCAACAACCTCGGCACCAACATGATCGTCATCACGCCCGGCGCCTCGGCTACCGGTGGCGTCAGTCAGGGAGCGCAGGCATTTGCAACGCTGACTGTCGATGACGCTACGAAGATTCGCAACGAAGCGCAGTACGTGACTGCCATCTCGCCGGTCGTCGCCACGAGGATGCAGGTCGTCGCGCCGTCGGGGAACTGGCGCACGTCGATCAATGGTGTCGACATCGACTACCAGACCATTCGCAACTGGACGACCTCGGACGGCGCGTTCTTCGGCCCCGACGACGTTCGCAGCGCGCACACCGTCGCGGTCCTCGGGCGCACCGTCGCGCAACGGCTCTTCGCCAACAGCGAGCCGGTGGGCGGCGAAGTGCAGATCGGGAAAGTTCCGTTCACGGTCGTCGGAGTTCTCGCGCCGAAAGGCCAGACCGCGTCCGGGACCGATTCGGATGACGTCATCCTCGTGCCCTACACGACCGCATCGTCGCGATTGTCGGGACGAGCGCGCATTCCGCAAATCATCGCCAGCGCCGCATCGCAGCAGGACATCCCTGCGGCTCAGGAAGAGGTGCGTTCGCTCGTGCGCGAGTCGCACAAACTCGCTCAGGGCGACGACGACGATTTCACCGTGAAGAATCAGAACGAGCTGGCTGACGCCGCAGCAAGCAGCACCGACGTCATGACGATGCTGATGGCCGCCATCGCCTCGATCTCCCTACTCGTCGGCGGCATCGGCATCATGAACATCATGCTCGTCTCGGTGACGGAGCGAACGCGTGAGATCGGCATCCGTCTTGCCATCGGCGCGCGCGGTTCCGATGTGCTCACGCAGTTTCTCGTGGAGAGCATCGTGATGGGCGTCATCGGCGGCGCCATCGGACTCCTCGTCGGTTTCATCGGCGCGAAAGTCCTCGGCCATTTCACCGGCTGGGAAACCGTGATCTCGCCAATCATCATGATCATCTCGATCGGCTTCTCCGGCGCCGTCGGAGTGTTCTTCGGATTCTACCCAGCGAGGAAAGCCGCGGCGTTGAATCCGATTCAGGCGCTGCGGTACGAGTAGCGGTTCTTCGCAAAACTCCAAAAAACTCCACGCCATGTAGAAGATTTGCGCTTCGCCGGATTCCGAGGGAACCTCGGTGTCAGGAGGCGTTATGAATGCGAAGATGAAGAAGTTGAAAGCGCAGATCGAAAAGGCAGGCGGGCAGATCATGATCTCGGGGGACATTCCCGACGAATTGGCGGAGATGCTCACGCGCACGATTGCCGATTGTCCCGATTGCGCGGCGGCCATGCTGGCGTCATCGCGGCAGCAACATCGTGCGCGGCACGAGCATTGAGGCGGCCATGCGCTATTGGGTCAATACCGTTTCGCGCGATCACGTGCAGCGCGGCGTGGACGGCGGCTTCACGCAGGCCGGACATGGAAAGGCAACCGGGCTGAAGCGGATCGCGAAGGGCGACCGCATCGTCTTCTATTCGCCACGAACCGCGCTCGACGGCGGTGAACCGCTGCAAGCCTTCACGGCTCTCGGGACCATCACCGACGACGCACCGTTCCAGGTCGAGATGACGCCCGATTTTCACCCGTGGCGGCGTAAGGTTGCGTTCGCTACGAGCGAGGAGGCGCCGATTCGTCCGCTCATCGAATCGCTCGACTTCATCCGCAACAAGAAGAGCTGGGGCTTTGTGTTTCGCCGAGGATTGTTCGCGATCGAGGAGCGTGATTTTCAAACGATTGAGCGCGCCATGACGGCGTTTCTGGACGCCGGAACGAAGCCGTCCGGCGACACTTCATGACGTGCCGGTGCAGCTCGTGACACCGGCGCGCCGTTCGCGTTTTTGGCGAAAGTTCCATCCTCGTCATCTTGTCTCCTTATGCGTAATGAGGAGGAACAAAATGAACGCAGGAAAAGCAGCAGTGAAGTGGGCAGGAGCGGGCGTGTTGTCAGTGGTGCTTGCGTCGACGCCGGCATTCGCAGCTGGGCAGTGGCAGGGCCGCGACGGCCAGAACCGGGATCGACAGAACGCAAACGGGCAAACGGCCCAGACGCAGCAGCAGACCGATCAGCGCAGCGCGGACCGGACCAACTACCAGCGACGGAACGGACAGCAGCAGGCAAACGTGGCGCCGGCAGCGGCGCAGCCAAACTACCAGCGCCGGAACGGACAACAGCAGGCGAACGTCGCGCCGGCCGTTGCGCAGCCAACGTACACGGCGCAGCGTAACGATCAGAACCGCTACCGCAACAACTACCAGTCGCAGAACAATACGTACCAGTCGCGCAGCCACGGCGATCAGTCGAACGCCTATCGCGAGGGCCAGCGCACCAACATCAGTGGCCGCGTCCAGTCGTTCAGCCGCGAACGGAATGGCTATCGCGTCCACCTCGACAGCGGCAGCTACTGGATTCCGGAGTCGCGTTTTGGAAACCGTGCCCGTGACCTCCGCGTCGGTGTTTCGCTCAGCCTCGGCGGCATCTTCAGCGGCGGCGTCTTCGGCATCGACGCCGTGAGCTGGGGCGCGAACAGCGGCTACGGATATGACCAGGGTTATGTTCGTGGAGTCGTGCAGCAGGTCGATTATCGAAGCGGCATGCTGACCCTTCGCGATGCGTCAACCGGCCGTCTGTTCGAAGTCGACATGCGTGAGGCAGGCGGTGCCCAACTCGGCCGCGGTCAGTACGTCACGCTCTCCGGTCAGTGGATTCAGGGCAACGTCTTTGCGGCGTACCGAATCGACAGCATCGGCTGACGGTTCGTGCAATCAATCGAGAAAAAGGCCGGCCATCGTGGCCGGCTTTTTTCGTTTTCAAACAGTCTCTTCGCGCCGATGCGCCTGCAGCGTCGCCGCGATCGGGATTCCGATCAGCGCCGGCAGCCAGAATGAAATGAGGCGATAGGTGAGGACGGCGACGACCGCGGCATTCGCGGGGACTCCGAGTCCTCCGTAAAGAGCGGCCATGGCCACCTCGACGACAGCGACGCCACCGGGAATGAAGCTCGCGCGCCCGAGGAGGAGCGGAACGCCGTAGCCGGCGAGAAGGAGCGAGAGACGAAGCGGCTGGCCTGCAGCGAGGAATGCGTAGCGAAGACAGAGCAGGTCAAAGATCAGATTCATGAGCGAACAAAGGAACGGTCTGATCCAGCCACCGTGCTGCAGTTGCCGCCATGTTTTGGCGGCGTTCTTCGCTCCCTTCATCAATCCCGCGTCGTCCCAATGCGGCCGGAAACGCTTCACGAGATGCGACGCGCGCGAGGCCACTGCCATCATCCAATCGTGCCGCGCCAGCAACACGATCGAAGCGCCGATGACGATTGTCAGCAGCGACACGACGATGATGAGCGCGGTGCTCGTCACGCGCGAGAGCCTGTGAAAGAAGAGCAGCTCGATGCCGCCGATGAGGGCGAAGAGAACCAGGCTGGCCGCGTCGAACATCGACGGCATCCAACCGGTCAGCAGAGCCGTGTTGGCCGATACGCCGCTGTCGCGCGTCCATTTGTAAATCGCCGCGCCGAATCCGAGCGCGCCGGCTGCCACGAGCGCCACGGTCCCCGCGCCAATCTCGATCGCCGCGGCCCGGCGAAGCGTCATGCGGTCCCCGCTCAGGTTCACGATCGATTGGAGCAGCGCGCCGTTGGCAACGTAGCTGAGAAACTCCATCAGCGTCGCCATCGCAATCGCCCACGGCGCCAGCGAGCGAAGCGTCTTCAGCGAATCAGCGATGGTGTCGAGGCGCGGCAGGAGCAGATGAACGAGAAGGCCGAGGATGACGACGATGGGGACGACCCGAAGGATGCGCAGCTTCAGCGGCCTCGATTCGTCGTCGTCGGGTGATGCGGTGCCGGTCAGGGTGGCGCTCCTCGAACAAACAATTCTATGTCTGGTGCGGGGGTCGGTTGTCGGGAGTCGGGTGCCGGAGCGTGCCAACGTCGATTGTGGCCGCCAGTTCTCCGACCCCCGACTCCCGATCGCCGGCACCCGCGCGCTGCGGTAAACTCTACACATGCGCTCGGCACGAATCGGCAAGCCGCGACCGGCATCGCCCGGCTCGTTCTCGCTCTCGCGGAAACTGCCGCGGTTGTCGCTGCCGTTGTCGGCCGCAGCTGCCACGCAACCGCGCCCGCGGCCATCGATCGGCAAACCGGGACGGTCGCTCTTCAGTGGAGTGCCGGCCGGGAAGCCGCCGCTGCGCGATCCTGTTAACCCACCTCGCAATGGACGGAAATGATGAGCTGGAGCCGCATCCCGCGATCCGCGGCCTGAGAACCGTCTGCCGTTGCAACAACATTAAATACAGAACGATCGAGCGGGCCATCCGGCGAGGGGCCTGCACGCTGACGCAGATCGCCGCATGCACCACCGCCACGACCGGTCATTGCGGCGGAAGCTGCACGCCTGACGTGCAAGAGATGCTGGACGAGCACGCGCCGCAGTCGAAACTGTCCCAACTGCCCCCGAAACCTGTGGCATCGCCCGACGCCTGGTGGATCCGCAAGAAATGATGCCCGTCGTCGCAGGCAGCCGCGCGCTGCCGATGATTCCGCCCACCGGCATGGCCATCGCCGCACTGACCGTGATGCTCTGGCTCATCTGGAGCGACACGATCCGCGCCAGCCGCTCGCCCGCCGTCCTCTACGCCGTCCGTGTCGCGCTCTTCGTGATCGTCGCGGGCATCCTCGTGCTCAACCGCGTCCGCTATCCGTTTCTATTCTCGGCGACAGCGACGGTTCTGGTCGTAGTGGTCGCGCTGGTCGGAGCGGGCGGCGCTGTCTACTTCGCGAGGCGTCTGGTAAAACGAGGGGCAATTGACAATTGATAATTGACAATTGACAACGAAGCCTCCGCTGACCGCTGCTCTGATCGCTAGTCCCTGATCTCTGATTGCTGTCAATTGTCCATTATCAATTCCCCATTGCACTGCTGAGTGCCTCCTTCTTGCAGCACAACCTGCCGGAGGTAAAACCATGACCGACCTTAACGGCAAGCGTGTCGCAATCCTCGTCACCGACGGCTTCGAACAGATCGAGCTGACCAGCCCGTGCGAAGCATTGGATCGGGCGGGCGCCAAAACTGTTCTCGTATCGCCCAAAGACGGCGAGGTTCAGGGGTGGAAACATCACGACAAAGGCGGACGATTCAAAGTCGACCTCACCCTTAACCAAGCCAAGGCGTCCGACTTCGATGCCGTCGTTCTTCCCGGCGGAGTCATCAACGGTGACGCGCTCCGCATCGAGAAACGCGCACAGCAATTCGTGCAGGACATGGACCGGGCCGGCAAACCGATCGCCGTCATTTGCCACGGCGGATGGCTGCTCATCTCGTCGGGTCTCGTCAAGGGCCGCCGCATCACCACATGGCCCACGCTGCAGGACGACATGCGCAACGCCGGTGCGGACTGGCAGGATCGCGAAGTCATCCGCGACCGCAATCTCGTCAGCAGCCGTAAGCCCGACGACCTTCCTGCGTTCAACAGGGAAATGCTCAACGCCATCACCGAAGCGAAGCCCGCCAATGCGCGGCGTGCCGAAAATCGCGAAGAGCTCGGCGCACGTCAATGATGAATTGACTCTGTCCTTTTCGCGTCATGCGCCAGGCAATTTGTCTGGCGCATTTTTTTTCAATTGTCCATTATCAATTGTCCATTGCCTCTGATGCCACCGGCAACAAACTTGCTCAATGGGATTGCCGTAGCTCATGGAGACCCATGCCCTCGGACGAAAAGCGGATCCTCATCGTCGATGATGACGAAGCCATCCGCGGATTGCTTTGCACCGTTCTGAGCCGCCGCGGCTTCGCGGTGGACACGGCCCGCAACGGCATCGAAGCGCTTGCCCGTCTGCGCGCCTGCACGTACGCGACGATGCTGCTCGACCTGATGATGCCGTTGAAAAGCGGATACGACGTTCTCCATGAACTGAAAGCGACGGAAAAGGAACGAAGACCGATCGTCTTCGTGCTCACGGCAGGGACCTCGATCCGCGATCTCGATCCCGAGGTCGTGGTGGGAACGATCAGGAAACCGTTCGATTTAGAGGTGCTGATGGACATCGTCACGGCTTGCGTGATGGCGCTCACGCCACGCCCGCAACTGCCGGACTGTCCCCCGGCGGAGAGTGTCGTGCCACGCGCGAAACCGAGTTGAGCTGGCACATCTTTTGAGAACCAACACCCGGCAAAGGGGGCTAAACCGATGTCAGCTACGGAAGCGAGAGTTCTCATCATCGAAGACAACGACGCATTGCGCGCCATGCTCTTCACCGTCCTCCGCCATCAGCCCCTCGGCGTCGATACCGCGATCGGTGCCGAAGACGCGCTGGAGAAAACGCGGCAGTGCGATTACGCGCTGATTCTCATCGACATGAGTCTTCCCGACGACGAG
>DATAMS010000492.1:0-7967 GCA_036260495.1 Thermoanaerobaculia bacterium | reverse complement strand
ATCCGGATCTTTGTTTGGGTACATCGCTGCGTAGTCCAGTGGACCAAATGTCATAAGATCATTGAAGAATTTGCGAGTGGGCAAGGGCCATCTGTACAAGAATCGCCCACCGGTGACAATCGTGCGTTCATCACCTTTCTTCATTTCTAATACAATTTGATAATTGTTCCCGTCGGTGTGAATCATTTTTTCAGTGCCGAACCACGGTTGAAACTCCTGCGCGTAACGGTACGTGTACTCTTCGATGAAGGCCGGATCGTTCTTCGCAATATCTGTTAGGGCCTTCAGGTGATAGACGGTACGCAGGTCAACTTGCAGAACACGACGGCCAATAAGCTCTGGATCAACAAACAAAACTGCGGATTCGATGACATATTTCCGATTACCGCTTATCGCCGCGGCTTCGCAACGGGATATGTTCCGCCGGAGAGGTTCAACGGGCATCGGCAGTTTAGCTGTCGTAGCTTCTGCTTTCGCGTGAATCTTGGGCGGCCACAGGTCGACTTCGCGATTATCAAAGATGCCATAACCGATTATCCCGACAAATGCTACGAGGGCAGCCAACAGCATCCAGCGCGGCGTCATTTGGAGCAGAGTCATCAGTGTGCCGCCTGTCGGCTGAGATGCGGACGGCGGCTCGGGGGACGGCGTAGGTTTATTATCGTCGTTCGACACGGCTCCTCCGTTAAGCTCCGGGTCTGGGCGCGAAATGTGCGATCGAAGCACACACTCTCACTATTTCATCAATGCTCGCTGATATCAAAGGCAAGGTGATCCTCGCGGTAACCAATGATACCGACTTCGACGCACGTTGCGGACTCATCGGAAGACATCGAAGCAAACGCCGTAGGCTTGCTGTCGGCGCAACCTAGTCATTTCCATCAAGCTCCCGCCGCCTATTCCCGATGTCTTCTCCGGAATCGCGAAATTTTCCTGGACGCCACTGTGTGTGCGCATTCACTAAAAGGGGCGGCCGCTCGGCCGCCCCCCAAAAACGGACAACTAGTTGCGATCCGTGACGGTGGCAATGAGCCGCTTCGCGCTGGGCGCATGGCTCCCGCCCGTCTCATAGACTTCGATCACATCCACATCTTCGCGGATCGTGCAGACGACCTCCACCCCCACGTTCCAGCCGCGAGTGTGGGACCGCATACCCGAGCTGCCGAGGCGTGAGGCGCGACCGCGCGTGCCTTCGACTTCGCCGTAGAACCGTGCCATTGCTCGGCCCTCCGGTTCACGCCCGCGCCCGCACGACTTTCGCGGCGGGACGGGCGACACGCTTCGGCGTGGCGTTCGCCGCCTTCGCGGCTTTCGGCTTCGGTTTTCCCGCAGCCTTCTCCGCAAAGTCGGCGCGCACCTGTTTTTCAATCGCCTTGGCATCCACGCCGAGTTGCGCGATGACCTTGGCGAAGACGGCGCGTTTGCCGGCGTCCGCGTTCGGGCCGGCCCAGGCATGCACGAGCGCGTCGATGACAAAGGCGCGCTTCTGCGCGTCCGCCATCTTCGCGACGAGCTTGCGCGCGACTCCCTCGCAGTTGCCTTTGAGGTCATCGCGCTTGCCGGTAAAGCCATGCCGAAGGAGCACGTCTTCGAGCTGCCAGCCCTTCTCCTCGATCACGATGCTGGCGAGAAGGTCAATCCATTCCGGCACGCCGAGGTTCGCCTTCGGGATCGCCGCTGCGAACGCCGCGAGGGTCGCGACGCGCACGGCGCGATCGAGCTTCTGCTGCTGGCGCGCCTTGCGCTCGGCGTCATCGGATGACGGGCGCTCGGACTTCCGTCGCAGGAACTCGTGACCGGAGGCATCGAGCGCGGCCGCGAGTTGCGCCTTCGGGTAGACCTTCCGCAGACGCCCGTTCACCTGTGCGAAAACGGTAGAACGCTTCGGCTCGTCGGCGAGGAGCTGGTCGTACGTGCGCCCTTTCGGGTCGTCCGCGCACTTCCCGTCCAAGTCCACGTAGCCGTCCGCGACTTGGGGGTTGCCGAACGGAAAGACTTCCTTCACCTCGCGCGATGTAAGCAGAACGGTTGCGCCCTGCTCGCGGAGCCGCTTGAGGTGGTTTTCGATCTTGAGCCGGTAGTCCGCGAGGTTCGTGCAAACGTTCTTGCCCTGCACGTTGCCGAAGAGATCGCGGTCGTTGCCGGAACGGAGCGGGCACTTCGAGCACGCGCCGAACGGCGAGAGCGTCGGGTCTTCCGTGTCGAATGGCGCGGCCGAGAGGACGGTCATGAACTCCGTCTCCACGATCCGCCGCGCCTTCGTGAGCGGAATGACGCCTTTCGCTGTCTTCGAGGAGTTGGCTTCGATGAAGTGCTCCACGATGAACAGCTTGAGCGCCTGCTCTTGGAGCTGCGGATCGGGGATGAGCCCGATGAGCTCCGCATGTTCGGCGGTCAGAACGCCGGCCGACAGTTCAGCCTTCACCTTCGCAGGGAGGGTGTTCAGCGTGAGGCGCGCCGCGACGTGCGACGGCTTCTTGCGGACTTCTTGCGCGATGTCGCGCGTGGAAAGCCCAAGCTCACGGAGCCCGGCGTACGCCTCCGCCTCCTCCAGCGGAGAGAGATCAACGCGCTGCGCATTTTCGATGAGCTGAATCTGCCGGACTTCCCGATCACTGAACTCGTGAACGATGGCGGGAACGGACGTGAGCTTCGCGATCTTCGCGGCGCGGGTGCGGCGGTGGCCGGTCACGATCTCGTATGGTGTCTTCGCGTCCTCGATACGGCGGACGAGAATGGGTTGCAGGATGCCGCGGTCGGTGATGCTTGCGGCAAGCTCGTTGAGCCCTCCTTCGTCGTAGTGCTTACGTGGGTTGAATGGCGACTCGCGGAGCTGCGCGAGCAAGACAGACTGACAGCGTGTGGCCTCGGATTGGGCCATGACGATTCTCCTTCTTCGGTTGTCGAGTTAGTTGATTAGAGGTGGTAGGCGTCGTGGCAGGACTTCGAGCAGAACGCTCCGTCGTGCCAGGAAACGCGGGGACGTACCGCGTCCGGCTCGGTGCCGTAGCGATACAGGAAAGGCTCGCGGCACCGCCGCGATACGCGAACGTTGTCGCACCACGAGCAGGTCTGCCCTGATGCGAGGGGTCGGATCACGGCGCGCAGGAGCGTGGTCCGTGCGAACGGATCACGCGCGAGTTGGCACATGACGTGACTCCTTTCGGCGGGCTCCTCGGCGGCGGGATCGGCGGGGGTGAAGATGACAGCGAGGCAAGCGGTGGTCGTAGCGGAATGGTGGTGATCGCAAGGGTTCTCCTCCTCTCGTGTTTGAGCGCGTAGTGGCTGCGCCCTCGCGCGACCGGCACACGGAGGTCCGGGAGAGGTCCGCACGTTCGATCAGGTGTGGCGCAGAGGCGCACAGGAGAATGATCGAGGGGTGCCTGTCTCAGATGGTCGTGGTCGGCCGCGCGAGAGCGCCGCAGCGCTCTCCGCGAGGAGGCCAAGATGTGAAGGGACGCTCGGGTGCGAGAACAGCCTCATTCAACCGCGGAAGGCATGCGTGCGACGATGAGCGTTGTGCGTCAGGTGGGGAATCCCCACCCCCCTCCCCATCTCGTCGAGCCGTCTGAAATCGTGGGGATTCCCAAATGCCAAAGTTCGAGCAAGCCAAAGGAATCGTGGTCGGCTCTCCCGGTCGCAAGCCGGCAGCCCGCCCCCTCGGCTCGAACGGAACGTTATGGTCGGCCCTGACTCCTACTGCACGTCCGACGGCGGTTCGAAGCTGCGCCCTTCCTCGTCCGTCATCACATAGTCGCGAACGTACCGTACCAGCTCCAGAGTCGCGGCGCGGTGTTGGACGGCTTCGCGGAGATAGGACAGTGCGGTGCTGAGGTGAAGCTTCGCACCAGCGCGAGCGAACGTGTCCGCCGCTTCGCCGGCGAGTGTGCCCGCTTCGTCCCATTCGCCAAGACGCAGTAGTTCCTCCGTCAGAGCGAGCTTCACGAATCCGGCGTCTGCGAGCATTCCAAGTTTCTCGAATGTTGCGGCAGAATCTCGAAGCCGAGCCAATCCGCTCTCCGTTTCGCCGGTGAACAGATCGATCGCGCCGAGGGTCCACTCGCAGCGGATGACTTCCGAGTCGGCTCCGAGCGCGCGATAGAGCTGCTGCGCTGCGAGGGTGTAAGCGGCTGCGTCATCGTGGTTGCCGAGGCGGCGGTGGGAAACACCGATGTTTTTGGTGACGCGTGCCGTCATCTGTGGATCGTCGAGCTGCTGCAACTGCTGCTCGATGAGGAGGTAGACGCGGAGGCCCTCAGCCGTCTCTCCTTGCTCCGTTAGAGCCATTGCTTCGAGGTTCCGTGCGTGAATCACACGCTTAATGTCGCCGTATTCCGCAAAGCGTCGGCTGGCATCGCGCGCGACCGCGATCGTCTCGGTGAAACGGCCCATCTTGAAAAGCACCGTGCCGCGCGTGTAGATGATCTGCGCAATGGTGAAGGCACCCGTCGGCACCTCTTCCGCGAAACGTTCGGCCAGTACAGTCGCGTACATGGCATCTTCGTACCGGCCTAACATGCGCAAGGCATTCGCCTGGTTCTTCCAGACCTCGCTACGAGACTCCATCCGCTCATTTGTATCCTTGACGCGGGCCGCGATGGAATCAGCGGCGTCGAGAAGCGCGAGCGCGTGCTCCGGCTTTCGATCAAAGTCTGGGATCGCCGCGTCGATGATGCGGCGCACCAACGCTTCCGTTGATGCACCCGGATGCGCAGTTACGTATGCGGGCCAGGTCTCGGGGGGCGCGGCAATGAGCGTCGCAAAGTCGTGCTCCGCGGCGCGCTTCTCCCGCTCGATCCGCTCAGCGTCTCGCAGAATCTCCATGATTCTCGGAGGCTGACTGGCCGGCCTTCGTGCCTCGCGCCAAACCTCGGCGTCGACAATCAAGCGCTTGAAGGTCTGCTGTTCACGTAGCCGCGCGGCACAGATCGCGCACGATGCGACGGCTTCCGCGACGGCCGCGACATCGACAACATCCTCGTTCTCATCGAGGTAGGCGAGGATATCCACGGTCGTATAGTGGCGATGTCCGCTCATAGACCGGTCCTCTGCAGACGGCCATAGGCAGCACGTGCCGCGAGCAAACACTTGGAGATGAGGTTTTTCGCTGATCCGCGGGCGAGCGATTCCGCTACGGCGATCTCGTCCGGCGTGTAGCCCTCGCTGTACCGCTTGCGAAGGAGATTCCGGCACCGCTCTGGAAGGCGGCGCAAGACGCCAGCAAGGAGTAGCCGACTGTTCGTTTCGTCCGCCATTGCAGCCGGATCGATGTAATCGTCAATGTCTGGCGGAAGCGCTTCGCCACGGTGCTTGCGCCAGTAATAGCGGCTGGCATTGCAGACGCCGCCGATCAGCCAGGCGCGCTCATCCGCGGGACTTTGCTCGACTCTCTCTGCATGACGGAGGAATGACACGAACACATCGTGAATGACGCCGCAGACCTCATCTGGGGGGATCTTGAACCGACGCGCAACGATGAAGCGGAGGAGGTCATAGTGCGCTCTATAAGCGGCCTCCGCCCGCTGCACGCGGAGTTGCGATTGAGTGTGAGGTTCGTCGGGCATCGCGAAAGGTGCGCCGGGCGGATGTGGGCGCGCGGTCGCGTCCCGAGTATACGCGCCGGGGTCGCGCATCCGTCCTTCCTCCTGCGTCGGATGTGACGATTTCAGCCTCCGCGTCATTCCTCCAAGAGGAGAGGGCCCTCCCCACCGTTTTATTGCCGCCTCGGCACGCCGAGGACGGAGAAGGGAGGGTCCATGTTTGACTGGGAGGACATCATCACTCTTGCCAGCGAGCTCTCGTTTCCTCACGGCTAGACCACGTTCGTTCATCGGGCTTGGAGCTGGTCTCATGTTGGCTCCAGGCCCGAAGCAGGCGGCTGAAATAGCCTGTCGGGATCGACGCCCGCGCGGTGGATATAGCTTCGGACATACGCGACCAGCGTAACGTCCGCTTTGCGGGCGACGGTCGCGTCGCGCAGATAGGCAACTGCCTTTGCGGCGCTGACGTTCGCACCGGCTTCCACGAAGAGTTCAGCGAGCGATCGGGCGAGTTTCTCTGCTTCGTTCGTTTCTGAACCTTCCGCCATCAATTCTTCCATGAGATCGAGCGCGACGAAGCCTGCATCGGCGGGCATCGATAACCGCTCGAAGTCGCGCATGGCCGCGCGCAACTCGCGCATGCCGCGCTGGCGATTCCCTTCAAGGATCGTGATCTTCGCCCCGCACCAGCGCGCCCGGGCAAGTTCTGATTGCATCCCGAGCTCACGAAAAAGCTGCGTCGCCCGATGGAGCCAGTGGCGCGCGATGGCAGGTTCCTGCCGCCTCCGATCGCATGAGGCCAAGCTTATGTAAACACGCGCGAGCGTACTACGATGCCGCTTTCCTTCAAGAGGCTTGCGCAAACCGACTAAGACCGCGCGTCCGGCCTCTAGATCACCGCGCTCGATGAGGACGCACCCCTCCATCAGTTGCGCGTGGAGTGCGCGCGTATGATCGCGTTCTTCCTCGAAAATTCGTCGAGCCTGCATTGCAGCGGCTTGCGCCTCCGGCCACTTTTCCATCTTGAAGAGGATGCCCGCGCGCGCGTACCGGACTTCTCCGATTTCGAGGGCGCAATACCGGGCATCGACGAAGTGCTGCTCGGCGTCGATCAAGACCTGCATCGCCTCGGGGTATCGGCCCAGCATGCGCAGAGCGTTCGCGCGGCCTTTCTCCGCGTATCCGCGCAGCGCGGCGACGAGGGGAGCCGATGACACCGCGAGCCGTTCGGTGAGTGTAATGGCCACGCCGTAGAGTTTCTCGGCACGAGCGGGCTGGCGGTCGAGCAGCGGGAAGGCCGCGTCCACTAATTCGCGAGTGGCCTCTTCCGTTGCTGCACTGGCAGTGGTGCGAATCACCGCCAGCCAAGCTTCGCATTCCGCATCAGTAAGGGCGTCCACTGAAACTTCGAGACTCTTCGGTACGGCCGATTCCTTTGAGACTGATCGGCGCCGGCGTTTGCCAATTGCCTGCGGCAAGAGCGTCCGAATGGCCACACCCTCCGGCTCAAACAGTTCCGTGCGCAATACCGTCTGACCAGAGATCTCGCTCATCGCCGTCGTCACGCCCTCCTGAAAGCGCAGAGATACCGGCTCGCCCTCCCTGGCGCGGGCGAGATGTGCGCGGCTATAGCGCGCCTGCGCCGCGAGGCGCGCGGGCTTGATGCCGTGACTCTGGATGAAGAACTCGAGCCGGGTCCTCAATACGGGTTCCTACGTGGGCGTTCTGAGCTGCGCGGCGGGCCGACGTGAAGGCGTTCGATCTGCCACACATAGGGAGTGACGCTGGGTGGGATTTCCCTACCAGCAAGATGCAGCAGTCTCAAATGAGACTGCCCGGTCGATCCGTTGACTTCCGGCGTCTGTGCGTGGTTTCCTCGGGGCCGTTCGTCTACACCTCCATAAAGAATAGAACTAGCTCCGTCAACGGAATCGACGGACGGAATCGAACGCAGGAAAGAGCGCAATAAATGCTTGTTATGGTAGCTGGCGGCCGGGACCCAAACCTCAATCGTGCGACCGCCTCCGGTTGCACGCCTTGCCGAGGAACGCGGAACGATGGACCGGGCCGTTCTTTCTCCCCGCGTACCGCCGCCAGCCGCCACCATTCCTCTTCGCACGTCCGAACCGCCGCTCTCCGATGCCGGATCGCGAGGTGGGTGTGATGGCTGTTCACCGCGATACCCGCCTGCAACAGTTCATCGAGGAGCACGGCATCTCTCTCGTGGAGCTTAGGGCCGCGATTCCCATGCACCGCTCGCAGTTGAGCCGCTACCGCTTCGGCCTCGCGTTCCCCACGGAGCCCGCCATCGCGAGAATCGTTCGGGCGGTCCGAATGCTGACCGGCGAGCCGATCAAAGCCAATCAACTCTTTGATCTGGGGGACGACGATCCCGCTTGATTCTTGTAGATGTTTTTGAAGGCCGGG
>DATAMS010000489.1:0-4895 GCA_036260495.1 Thermoanaerobaculia bacterium | reverse complement strand
GAACGCGGCGGCAAGATCGCCCGAGCCGAGGCTGGCGCGTGCGACATGACGCGCGGCATCGACGTTTGATGGATCCAACGCCAGAACCTGCTTCGCTGCCGCCAGCGTGTCCGGACCGTTCCCGCGCGCATCGAAAAAGTGAAACGCAAACAACTCCGCGGGCAGGAAGTTCGGATCTGCTTTGAGCGCGACACGCAACGCGACCTCGGCGCGCGTATCGTCGCCAACTGCGTGCGATGCCACCGCGTCCGCAAACGCATTTCCTGCCTCGGCACTGGCCGGAGCGCGCGGCGGAATCTTCAGATCGCCGGCGATCCAGCCCACCAGTTCCTGAATGCCGCCGGATGCGTCGAGCAGCGGCGTTGGAGTTCCCTTCTTCACGACCTTGCCATCGGTCATCGCGACGATCTGCGGCGACGCGCCGTCGCCCGTGAGCGCCGCTGTGTACATGCTGACATCGGCGCCTTTCGCATCGACGATGCGCACCTCGGGAAACGCGCGAAGTACTTCAATCACGGCGAGCCGGATCGCATCCGCTCGCTGCTGCAGCGCAGGATCCGCGGGAGTCACCGAGAAAGGCTCGACGTATACCTTGCGCGGCGTCGCCGCGGACGCCGGCGGAAGGCCAGCATGACGAGTGATTGCCGCTGGCGCGAGCTCGTTGTTCCGATTGCGCATCCAGAAAAACCCCGCACCGGCAGCAAGAATCACGAGAGCCGCGATCGCAATGGCCGCCAGCAGCGAACGTTTCTTCTTCTTCGCTGCGCGCGCCGCGATCGCATTCGCCTCGGCCTCCGCTTCGGCAGCGATGCGCGCCGAGTCGTCGTCCACAAGTGCCGCGCGGGCCGCATCCTCCGCCGCTTCGACCTCGGGCGCGATCGCGAAAAGCTTCACGCCGGCGCGCGCGCCTGCATCGCGCAGCCGCACGCTCACGCGTCCTTTCTTCGTCACCGCCTCGGTGATGTAGAGCTTCTGCGGTTCGACCTGATCGAGAATCTCGAACGCCTTCTCGACCGTGGCGCCGGCCGGCGAGCCATCGCGCGTCTCTACTTCACCGGCGTGCAGCAGCAAGCGAACAGGAATCGGCGTTCCATCCTGCTGTTCGGGCGAGAAATCGAATTCGCCTTTGCGCCCGGCCTCGATTGCGCTCTCCAGCGACGGCAACTCGCCAACGAAACGCGGGCCGAACGGATCGACGACCTGGCCATCGAAAAGATAAATCGCCTCGCCGAGAATCTGCTGCATCCGCGCGGCCGCCTTCGTTGCCGCGACAGGATCAACCGCGTTGGCCTCGTTGTAGTTGGCGATGTCACCAACGAGGATGATCGACTGGCGCGTCTGCGCGGCATGACGCGCGGTAGCAACGGCGTGGAGCGCCGCCCTCCCCATCTCGTTCGCCCACGCCACGACCTCGGCATCCACCTTCACGATGTCGTCGATGATTGCCTTCATGTCTTTGTGGCGGCGATAGGAATCCTTGTAGAAGCACTTGCCAATTACGTTGAGCACTGCGCCGTCGATTGCAGGATTCAGGGCCTTGGGCGACGGCGGCTGTTCATCGACGATCTTCCGCGCGATCTCCGGCGCACTCGGCGCAAGGTACGGCCGCCGTCCCGTTGCGATCTCGTACAACACGATGCCGAGGGAGAAGACGTCGGTCTGTACCGTGACCGGCTGGTTGACGATCTGCTCGGGCGCCATGTAGCTGACGGCGTCGGGATCGGTGCCCTTCTGCGAGAACGTGCCATGGCCTTCGCGCCGCGGAAGGAACGTATTGGCATTGAGTCCGGCGAGTTTGACCTGACCGTTGTCCGCCACGAGCACCGAATCGCCGGCGATGTTCAGATGCAACACGTTCTTCGCGTGCATCAACTTGAGCGCATCGGCGAGCTGATAGGCGATGTGGAAGAACTCCGAACGATCGGCCGTGTGCCCGCGAAAGACCGACGCAACCGGCCGGCCTTCAAACCACTCCATCACGAGGATGAGCGCATCGTCCGCAGGCAGCACGTCAATGTTCGTGACGAGCGACGCGTGATAAATCGCCGCACCCTGGCGCATGTCGCGAATGACCATCTCGCGCCGCGCAGGATCGCGCGGCAATTGCTTCGTCAGAACCTTGACCGCGACCTGCTTGCCGCTCCGCGTATCTTCCGCGCGCCAGACGGTGGCACTCACACGCTCGATCAGCCGGTACGAAAGAACGTTCCCACCGGCAACAAACGGATCGGTAGCAGACATGGGTGAATTATAGAGTGCGGGTCATGGGAGTCGGGTGTGATCCACATCCCATAGTCCTGACTCGGCAGCCGACTCACCGAGGTCGGACTCTCCAGTCCGACTAAGTTGGCCCTGCACGAGAGAGTCGGACTGGAGAGTCCGACCTACGTACGGCGAATCTACGCAGGCGCCAAATGCAACAGATCCGCGCCGCTTTCGACGGTGTCGCCGGCTGTGACGAAGATCTCGTCGACAATGCCGTCCGCGGGCGCGGGAATCTCGTTCTCCATCTTCATCGCTTCGAGGACGAGGAGGCCGGCGCCGCGCTGGACGATTGCTCCCTTCTCGACCATCACTCGGGCGATGCGGCCGGGCATGGGCGCCTTGATGATGCCGCTGGCGCCGAGGTGATCGTCGCCGCCTTTGCGGCGGAGGGCGAGCGGATCGACGATCTCGATGTCGAGCCTCGACGCTCCGATTGTGATCTGGCGCGTCGCACCGTCGCGATGATGCTGGAGCGAGTACTGTTTTCCGTCTTCGAGACGAAGCGAGTGCAGGCCGCCGGCGGCAACGAGATCCGCGACGATCCATCGATCGCCGATTTTCACGCGGTAGCTGCTGCCGTGACGCTCGACTTCGAGCGTCGTTTCTTCATCGCGATAACGGGCAATGAAAATCAACCGCGCCCCCGAAGTGCGTCGAGCCGGCCGCTCTGCTTCCATTGCGAGACTTTCTCTTCGGGCAGCGACACTTTCTGAGCATCTTCGAACGCCAGAATCGCGGCGGCGATGAGCGCGACATCGCGGCAGTCATCGCCCGGCGCGCGATGTTCGAGATCGAGCTCGGGGAGAATCGTGTCGATGAATCCTGTATCGAAATTCGCGGTGCGAAAATCGGGATGGCTGATCAGGAATCGGAAGAACGGAATCGTCGTCCGGATGCCGTCAACGCGATACTCCTCGAGTGCGCGCAACATCCGATCGATCGCTTCGCCTCGGGTGCTCGCGTGGCAGATCAGTTTCGACAGCATCGGATCGTAGTAGACCGGCACGGTGTAACCGGCATAGACGCCGTTGTCGTTGCGCACACCCGGTCCCTGCGGCAATGTCAGATTGCGAATCAGTCCAGGCGACGGCGCGAAGTTGTGCGCGGGATCCTCGGCGTACACCCGGCACTCGATGGCGTGACCGTTCGGCGTGAGGTCTTCCTGCGAGAAACCCAAAGGTTCGCCCTGCGCGATCCGCAGTTGCGCTTTGACGAGATCGATTCCCCACACCATTTCGGTGACGGGATGCTCGACCTGGAGCCGCGTGTTCATCTCGAGGAAGTAGAACTGCTTGTCGGGCCCCATCAGACATTCGATCGTGCCCGCGGAGTAGTAATTGACCGCCGACGCTGCCTTCACAGCCATCGCGCCCAGTCGCTCACGCAACGCCTGATCGACGACCGGCGACGGGCACTCCTCCACGACCTTCTGATGACGGCGCTGCAGCGTGCACTCGCGCTCACCGATGTAGACGACGTTGCCGTGCTGGTCGCCGAGGATCTGGACTTCGATGTGGCGGGGCGAGGCGATGAACTTCTCCGCGTAGACGGCGCTGTCGCCGAAGAACGATTGCGCCTCGCTCGTCACGCGCTCGAACGACGCGTGCAAATCCGCTTCGCGCTCGACGAGGCGCATCCCTTTGCCGCCGCCGCCCGCCGAGGCTTTGATCATGATCGGAAAGCCGGCTTCGCGCGCAAACGCCTCGATCTCATCGAACGACTTCACTGCTTCGGTCAGGCCAGGAACGACCGGCACGCCCGCCGCTTTCATCCGCTGCCGGCTCTCGGTCTTCGATCCCATCGCCTCGATCGACTCCGGCGACGGTCCGATGAAGAGGATTCCCGCCTCGCGGCACGCACGCGCGAAGGCCGCGTTCTCAGCAAGAAATCCGTAGCCGGGATGAATGGCCTCGGCGCCCGTTTTCTTCGCCGCGTCGAGAATGCGGTCGATGCGCAGATAGCTCTCGCGCGAGGGCGCAGGACCGATCGGCATCGCTTCGTCCGCGTAGATGACATGCAGCGCCGCGCGGTCAGGCTCGGAGTAAACGGCGACGGTCGGATAACCCATCTCCCGGCACGCCCGCATCACCCGCACCGCGATCTCTCCTCGGTTTGCCACAAGGACTTTCATCGCCGCGCATTGTATTCGCTGCTAACATCCGCGCTCTATGACGGAAGAGCCTCTCAAAGACCAGCGCACCCAGATCCTTTCCGGCGTCGTGGCCACGCTGCTCGACGACCTCAAAAGCGGAGCCGGCGACAAAGACCGCCGCCGGCAGGTCGAAGAGTGGATGCGCACGCTGGCCGAGAAGTACCCCGAGTTCCACATCGAGACCGGCCTGCGCGACTACTACCTCGCCGAAGCCGAACGCCTCCGCGCCGACTTCGAGAAAGCATCCGAGCTCACCGAAAAACTGGCGCTGGGAAGATCGATCGAAGGCTTCCTCGATCGCGCCGCGGATTACGCGAAGCGCATTGCGGAAAAGTAGCTATCCTCGATCTCAGTATGCCTCGTCGCGGCGAAGCACATGCAGAATCAGCATCGTGCCGTGATCGTAGTCGAGACGAAATCGAACGCGCCATTTCCCTACGCGGAGTCTGTACTCGGGCGGGGCGATGCCTTGAAGCCG
>DATAMS010000474.1:0-6646 GCA_036260495.1 Thermoanaerobaculia bacterium | reverse complement strand
GCCAGCCTCGGGACCAGTAGTTGCGCTGGTCGGATGCGTCCAACATTTCACGCGGTCCGGTGAAGCTGTAGACGTCGATGCCGGCAGCGCCACGAATCGCCGCCTTCACGTCACGTCCGAGCTCACGATCTGGCCATCCTCCGGTGACGGCAATGAAATCACCTTTGCTCGGGTACATCATTCCGAGGAGCGGCGACTGCCACGTTTGTTCTCCGCGAAAATAGCCGATCATCTCCAGGCAGATCATTCCGGCCACACCGCGATGGGATCGTTGCAGTTGCGCGGCGTGCACGGCGCTGCCCATTTTTTCCGATCCGAAAAAGGGAGGCTCCTCAGTTGTGAACGCGACCAGCTCGACCGGCCTTCGCGGCGCACAAATACCGAGCAGTCTCGCTAACTCCAGGAGACCCGCCGTTCCGCTGGCGTTGTCGTCGGCGCCCGGCAGATCGCCCGTCGACGTGAACGCATCGTAGTGTGCTCCTACGATGAGCTTGTCACCCGCAAGCGGCCCGAAATCAGCGATGACGTTCCGATAGGTTCTTCCGCGATCGATGAAGGCTTGCTCCGAGACTCGAGCACCCGCTTCACGGAAACGCTCGCCGATGTACGCGGCTGCGCGATCGAGATTCTCCGGTTGATCCGCACCGCGCGGGCGGACCGTGGCTGTGAAGAACTCGACATGCCGTCGCAAGATATCAGCAGAAGAACGGGGTCCTTTCGGATACGCCAGACTCCGAATACTTGGCTGTCGAACGACCGCGGCTACCACCGCCAGGATCAAACTCACGCCGATGGCGAGCGCGAACACGATGCGCCGCAACGACCGCAGAAGTCCGTTCATCTCCCTGATAAGACGTGCCGCGCCGTTGCATGGTCCCGTGCGCTGACGACTCTCCAGAAAAATGAGGCCGGCGCTACTTCACGGCGCCCCGCGCTCGACGAACCATGTGATGACCGCTCCGATCCCGATTCCTGCCGCGAATCCCCAGAGCATGTCGTTGCCGTCTTTTCCGAAGACGTGGAACGCGGCGAGGGCGGCGGCCAGGAGCGCCAGCCCGAGCATCAGTGGCCATTTGTGCATCGATCGTTTTCCTTCCCAGCAGGTGTCCCTTCGCGCTTTCGCGTCTTCGCGTGCAATCAATCTCACGCGAAGCCGCGAAGAACGCGAAGAAAACCCCTTACTTCGTCACGCCGAGCATTGCGTCGAACGATGCCTGTTGCGCGGTCTTGAACGCGATGCAGCTATCGATCTGCTCCAGTCCGCGGCGCAGCGAGCGTTCGCCGGAACCGGCGGGGTGCGTGGCGAAGAATGCCTGCGCTTCCTGCTTCATCGCCGGATCACAAAAGACTCCGACCGAGCCGGTGATCGAACCGATGGCCGTCGGGATCTTCTTGTTCAACATCTCCCAATGCGACTGCGCTGCGCTCCAGGCAATGTTCTTAGCGTTTGGATTGAAGAACAAACCCGCGGCCATGCCGGGCAGATCCTGCGATCGAAGGTGATCGCTGTAGATGAAGTCGACCGCACGGGCGATGAGCTTCGGATCGCGGAAGAGCGGAATCAGTTGGCGGTAGCGCGCGGCGATCTCCGGCGTCGGCGCGCTCTTCATGTGTGCGAGCACCTGATCGAACAACGCCTCGTCGCCGTTGATCGCGGCGATCGGCAGGGCGCGATCGGCGATGACGGCATCCACCGATGAGGGGTCGTTCATGTACTGCTGCGCCACCCGTTTCGCCCCCGCGATCACCTCGGGATCCGCGCCGTCGATGCCCAGCATGTCCAGCACGGTCGCGCGCATGATCCGCTGTTCCGGCGTCTCGCCCGCGGGCGCTTCCCACGTCACAGGCGCGAACCCGCGCATCGTCTCGCGCACATACGCCTGCCATGCGGCGCGATTGCGATCATCCACGAGCGTTCTGTCGAGGTAGCCGAGGTTGCCGGCGACGTGCGCGACGAGCGGGCGCTCCGCCGGGCGCGGCAACGCGCGCGCCAGTGAGAGATAGTCCGACACATCTTCGCGCAGGTTCCGCACCAGCAGCCATTCATTGCCCTGCAACGAGATCTGTTCCGACGGCGGCATCTCGCCAACATGACCGCGCAATGCGCCGCGCATCGACGGCGAGTAGTCGACGACGAAATATCCCGCGCCGTTGCGGCTGAGATAGAGCGGCTTCTCGCAGAACGCTAACGTGAACGCGTCGGCAGGCTTGGCGATGATCCGGCAAGGCGACGCGGCGGCTGCACCGGCTTCATGCCCGCAAACCGGAATGCTCCACGACTGCGGCACCGGCGTCGCCGATTTTGTCAACATCCGCTCCTGCGAGATGGTCACTGTTCGCGTGCCGTCAGGTCCGCACGATTCCGATGCGTGCAACAACGGCGCGCCGGTCTGATCGACGAACGATTTCATCACGGCGTCGAACGGCTGCTTCGTCGCTGCCGTCATCGTTCCCCACCAATCCTCGGCAGCCGCATTCGCGTACGAATACTTCTTCAGGTAGGCGCGGATGCCGTCGCGGAACGTCTCCTCGCCAACCCAGGTCTCTTCCATGCGCAGCACCGCGGCGGTCTTGCCGTACGCGATGCCATCGAAGAGCGCGTTGATCTCGTTGCGCGTCTCCGCTTTCTGGCGGATCGGACGCGTCGTGCGCGTGGAGTCGGTGCTGAGAGCGTTCAACGTGCCGCCGACCTGATCGAGATCGGTGCGCCATTCCGGATGCCAGGCCATCAGCGGCTTCGGCGCCATGAACGTGGCGAAGCCTTCGTTGAGCCAGATGTCGTCCCACCACTTCATCGTGACGAGATCGCCGAACCACTGATGCGCGATCTCGTGCGCGATGACACCGGCCACGCCGCGCTTGCGCTCGACCGACGCCGACTTGTCGTCGAGCAGCAGCGCCGTCTCACGAAACGTGATCGCGCCGGCGTTCTCCATCGCCCCCGCTTCGAAGTCGGGAATGCCGATGAGATCGAGTTTTCCGAACGGGTACTTGATGCCGTAGTACTTGTCATAAAACGACACCGCCGCCTCGGCAGCCGAAAGCGCGAACTTGCCGAGGTCCTGCATGCCGGGCACGGAGCAAACGCGGATCGGGATGTCGTCGACGCCGCCACTCACGCATTGAAAATCACCGACCAGCATGGCCACGAGATACGTCGACAATTTCGTCGTCGTGCGGAATCGGATGGCGTGCTTGCCGGGACCGGCTGGCGTGTCCGAGGCGATGGCGCCGTTCGAGATGGCCGTGTCGCCGTCGTCGACGACGAGCGTGATGTCGAACGTCGCCTTCATCGCCGGCTCATCGAAACAGGGAAAGGCGCGGCGCGCGTCGGTCGCTTCAAACTGCGTGACCGCGTAATGGCGCCGCGGCGTCTTGCTCAGGTAAAGACCGCGCAACTGTTCGCTCAAAGCGCCGTTGAAGCTCATGCGAATCGATGCCTTGCCCGGCGGCACGGTCTGCCCGAACTTGAGCGATGCCATCTCATTCGGTTCGTCAAACGTGATCGCCGTCGGCGTCAGCAACTTGCTTCCGCTGGCGACGATGACGTCGTGCAACTCCAGCCCGACGCTGCTGAACGTGATCGTATCGACGGGCTCTTTGATATCCACGTCGATCGTTTCCTGCCCGCTGAATTTCGCCGCAACGAGATCAGGCGTGATGCTGATCGCGTAGTGATCAGGAATGACGCTCTTCGGTAATCGGGCAGCGGCAAGCGGCAACGCGGCGAAAAAGATGACGGCAGCGAGAAGGCGTTTCATGGGGCAAAGGATAGCAGGGGGTGGGGTGTGGGGAGTGGGGGGGGTGGGAGTATCGGGGTTCGGGATCGAACCTACAGCCCAATTCCGACTCGAGGCAACATCCGCTCGTTCAGTGAGCAGTTACTCGCCTAGCGAAGTTTCCCAGTCAGCCAGCCCTGCCTCGCTGAGAGAGTCTTCCTCCGATGTGACCTTTGATAGGCGCTCGAGATCCCATCGCAACGGATCGGGCCGTCGTACAACAACGATCCCGACGCGCTCGCCGGGGCGCAATGCCAGGCTGCGCATCGGCCGGAGTACGCCATCAGAGAACTCCGCTTCGATTAGTTCCATCCTGTAAACGGTAACACGGAAGGCGTGCCTCGATCGTGAACATGGAGGCGAACCGGGCACAACTTCAGCAACCGTCACCATTGATGGAAAACACACTCGCCACTCCCGCCGTCCCGATTCAAATCGGCTGGAAACGCGGCGACCCTCCCCTCGACATGCTTTCGCGCGAGTGGCTCGTCACCAACGCCCTCGGCGGCTACGCATCCGGCACGATCGGGGGCGCGAACACGCGGCGGTTTCATGGGTTCCTCATCGCTGCCCTTCCCGCT
This sequence comes from Thermoanaerobaculia bacterium, assembly GCA_036260495.1. GTDB lineage: Bacteria > Acidobacteriota > Thermoanaerobaculia > Gp7-AA8 > Gp7-AA8 > JADGNZ01. The sequence continues at coordinate 2,286 of DATAMS010000474.1, read as the reverse complement.
CCGGCCGGCCGGACGATGATGTTCAATCACCTCGAGGAGATTCTCGAAGGTCCGGACGATCTTTGCTGGCGGCTCAGCGGCGATGAGTACGGCGGGCGCGATGCCGCGCTTCCCGAGGAGGGAGCGCTGGAGGAATTCGCGATCGAGAATGGGAAGCCGGTGTGGCGCTTCGAAAAGAACGGCATCCGCATCGAGAAGCGCGTTCTGATGCCGCATCTGCAGAACACGTCGTACATCGTTTACCGGCTGCTCGAAGGACCGAGCGGACTACGGCTGCGGTTGCGTCCATCGCTTCATTTTCGTCCGCACGAAGGGTTGCTGACGGCGCAGTTGTCGGACAAATGGAATGTCGCGATCAACGAGAAGGGATGCGAGATCGAACTGACCGATGGCAACAGCTATCCGCCACTTCGACTGCTGCTTTTCGGCACGAAGGCGTATCTGCAACAGGATGCGCGCACGTTCGAGCATGTTCTCTACCGCATCGAAAAGAGCCGCGGCTACGAACACGAGGGGCCGCTCTGGAGTCCCGGCGTGATTCACGCGGACCTCACGCTCGGAACCGATTGCGGCATCGTTGCATCAACCGACGATTGGAAGGTTTTGAAAGCACTGCCGTACGCCGAGGCGGCCGCGGCGGAGAACGAGCGCGTGACGCGCCTGCTCACGATCTCCGGACAAGCCGAGGATCCTTTCGCAGCGTCGCTCATTCTGGCCGCCGATCAATTCATCATCAATCCCGCCACCCGCGTCGCCGATGAGGCTCGCGTGCGCGCGAGCGGCGACGAGCCGCGCACCGTGATCGCCGGCTATCACTGGTTCACCGATTGGGGGCGCGACACGATGATCAGTCTGGAAGGGCTGACGCTGGCAACTGGGCGCAATCGCGAGGCCGGCAACATCCTGCGCACGTTCGCCGCATACATCCGCGACGGATTGATCCCGAATATGTTCCCCGAGGGCGCGCACGCCGGGCTGTATCACACGGCTGACGCCACGCTCTGGTTCTTTCACGCCGTCTGGCGCTACGCGGCTGCGACGGGCGACCGCGAGACCGTGCGCATGCTCATCCCCAAGTTGCTCGACATCGCCGAGCATCATCTGCGCGGCACGCTCTTCAACATCCACGTCGATCCCGCGGACGGACTTCTCGCGCAGGGCGCCGAGGGATATCAACTGACGTGGATGGACGCGAAGGTCGATGGCTGGGTCGTCACGCCGCGCCGCGGCAAAGCGGTCGAGATCAACGCGCTCTGGTACAACGCGCTCCGCATTCTCGAAGCGCTGCTGCGGCAGGAAAACGACGACGCCAACGCCAAGATGATTGACGAGCACGCCAACCGCGCCCGCGTCTCATTCAACGCGCGCTTTTGGTATGAAGAAGGTCAATATCTTTACGATGTCGTGGACGCCGAGGGCGGCGGCAACGATACTTCGCTGCGACCCAACCAAATCTTCGCGCTCTCGCTCGACTATCCCGTTCTCGATGAAAGCCGCTGGGGCCAAATCGTCGACGTCGTGAAGAACGAGTTGCTCACGCCGGTCGGCCTGCGCTCACTGTCCCGAGGCAATCCCGACTACAAGAAGACCTACGACGGCGACCTCCGCGCCCGCGATGCCGCCTATCACCAGGGCACAGTCTGGGGCTGGCTGATCGGACCGTTCATCGACGCCTGGCTACGAGTGCATCCACGCGACACCGCCGGCGCGCTTGCCTTCCTCGACGGATTCCGCGCCGAGCTCGGCGCCGCCTGCATCGGCACGATCAGCGAAGTCTTCGACGCCGAGTCGCCGTTCAACCCGCGCGGATGCGTGGCGCAAGCATGGAGCGTGGCCGAGGTGCTGCGGACGCTGCGGAAAGTCAGACATCAATCCGTCTAACCGAGTAGACCATCACTCAATATTGCCAATTCGCTCACCTCGCTGTTGTCGCTGGGTAGGGAAATGGTTTGCACGGACACTCCTCAGTAGGCCCAGGTCCAATGACAGACATCAAGCCACTAGCTTCGGAAACCACTCCTCAGGGCGGACCGTTCACGCTTCTTCCTCTCTCAACTACAAGACCTTGCCCGATCTGCGGCAAAGACATTCCCGCAAAGGCAGTCCTGTGCATCGAATGTGAGTCACCACTCGGTGGCAAGGATTGTGTGATCTGCCGTACGCCCATGCCGCCAGAGGCCCAACGCTGTTGGAAGTGTGAGAGCTTTCAGAATTGGCGTAGGCGAATTCCTGGCGATCAAGTGACGCTGGCACTGCTCCTCTCCATACTCTCGGTGACCGGCATGG
>DATAMS010000453.1:0-3569 GCA_036260495.1 Thermoanaerobaculia bacterium | reverse complement strand
TGCTCGCCGCGGATTACTCGCAAGTTGAGTTGCGTATCCTCGCGCACATCTCGCAGGATCCCGATCTGATCGAGACGTTTCAACGCGGCGCGGATATCCATCGCGCAACTGCGTCGAAGATGTTCAACGTGCCTGAGGATCAACTCACGCACGATCAGCGCCGCGCAGCGAAGACGATCAACTTCGGCGTGTTGTACGGCATGTCGGCCTTCCGCTTGTCGAATGAGCTGAACATCCCGACCAGCCAGGCGAAGGATTTCATCGACGCCTACTTCGGCCGTTATCCGAAGATTCAGGAGTACCTCGACCGCACGCTCGAGGAAGCGCGCCGCAGCGGCAAGGTGACGACGCTTTTCGGGCGCGTCCGCTACATCCCCGAGATTCACAACAAGTCGTTCACGGTGCGCGGCAACGCCGAACGAATGGCCACGAATGCGCCGATTCAGGGCACCGCCGCGGACATTCTGAAGCTGGCGATGATCGCATTGGACGAGCGGCTGGAGAGCGCGGCGCAAATGCTCCTGACGGTTCACGACGAGATCGTGATCGAAGTGCCAGAGACGCGCGCCGCCGGCGTGGCGGGAATCGTGAAAGAGACGATGGAGAACATCTTTCCGCTCGCCGTGCCGCTCAAAGTCGACGCGCACTACGGACGGAGCTGGTTCGACGCGAAGGAGTAATGGGGCTCGACGCAAGAAAATGGCTCGCTGCGCTGATCGTTTTCCTGGCCGCTTGTAATCGCCCGCCGGTCAAGCCCGTCCGGCCGGCCGCAAACGAGCCGAAGATCCGCGCAATCGTCGTCACGATCCAGACGACGATGCCTCCGTCGCCGAAAATCTGGACGCACACGATCGTCATCGCCAACGACCGCGCCCGCAGCAGCGATGAGCTCGACGAATGGCGCCTTTTCGATTTCAAGGAAAAGACCGTGACGTTCGTCGACGACTTGTCCAAAACTTACCGCAAGGTTTCGTTCGCAGACGTCGAAGCCGCCCATCGCGCATCGCTCTCGCAGCAATTACCCGAAGGAATGCCGCGCGCGCAATTCATGGTCGGAAACGCGCAGAAAACGCTTCAGGGTGTGATCGCGAAGCAATCAACGATCCGCATCGGCGCCTACCAACGCGAACTCTGGATCGCATCCCATCCGCTAATCCCGCAAGGCCTCTTCGCCATCATGCAGGCCAGCGCGCCGGCATCCTCGCCCCTCGCCGGGGTGATGCGCCAAGCGGACGAGGCACTGATCGAGATCAAAGGCTTCCCCATGTCCGATCACGCCGAGTTGCCGTACGAGAAGAGAAAGCTCGTCGTCGACAACGAAGTGGTGAAGATCGAACAGAGCGACGTTGCGGCGTCGTGGCTGAACGTGAATGGTGCGTACAAGGAAGTAAAGGTGCGTCCCGAAACGGCGAAGTCGCCGCCGGAAACGAAGTAGGTATTAAGGCTTCTTGATGCGAATGTTTGCGAAGCACACACGCCATTTCGTAAGCGTAAGATGAGAACACGATGACAGTCACGATCGATCTTCCCGAGGACATTTCGGCTGCCCTCGAAGGGCGATGGGACAACGTTCCTCGGCGCTCGCTGGAAGCCATCGCCGTCGAGGCGTATCGCACGGAAGCACTGACCGAAAGTCAGATTCGCCGCTTACTTGGTTTCGAAAACCGTTTCCAGGTGCACGCCCTTCTCAAAGTGCATCAGGTGCCGCTCCGTTATTCGGCTGCGGATCTGGAAGAAGATCTGTCGGCTCACCGTCAGCTAGGAATCCTGCCTGGTTGAGGATCGTCGTCGCCTCGATATAAGTGACTGGGAAGCTGAGCAAGTCTGGCCGGAATGAACCGCGGGAAGTTCATCATTTGACGTCCCGGACGTCTCAATCTAGACTGACTGGTCATATGCCCAAGACCTACTCGACATATGAGGCGAAAGCCCGTTTGAGCGAATTGCTCGCACGCGTGCGCAAGGGTGATGTCGTGACGATCACGCACCGCGGAGAACCAGTGGCAGAGGTATCGCCAATTACTCGGTCTGAAAACTCAATCGACAAGCGCCTCGATGAGCTCCGGCGGAAGGGAATCGTCTCCTTCCCTACCGGTGAGGTCAAAGGCGTGATGAAGACGCTTGCAAAGAGACCTGGCGCACTCCGTCGCTTCCTTGACTCACGAGAATGAGGCTTGCGTATGTCGATACCTCGTGCCTCTTGGCCATTGCGTTAGCGGAAGATGGCGCCGCACAGGTCTTGCGCTCACTTCAGAGCTACGACGTCCTTCTTTCGTCGAATCTTCTGGAGGCCGAACTTCGCGCAACGCTTGAAAGGGAAAAGGTAGCGGACGACCCGGAGATTTTTCTGAGTGCGATCTCGTGGATCTATCCCGACCGGCCGTTGACCTCGGAGATCGCAACTGTCCTGAACACGGGATATGTCAAGGGCGCAGACCTCTGGCATCTTGCTGTTGCATTGTTTTTTAGTCCTCTTCACCAGATCGCCTTCCTCACACTTGACGCGCGCCAGCACGAAGTCAGCGTACAGCTCGGTTTTGGCCATCTTTGACGATCCGCTAAGACTGCGAGAATTTGCCGCGTCGATGGTCGTCTCTGTGGCGCCTTCCCGCTACAGCACCTTCCTCACATCCCCCATCCTTTTCGTCACACCCTCGCGGTCCATCCACTCCAGCAACGGAATGGCAATTTTGCGGGACAGGCCGAAGAACTCTTTGAACTGGCCGACATCGATCGTGTCGCCGGCGCGCGTGCTCATGCGCTCGCGAGCGGCTGTGAGCGCGTCGCGATGCACGTAGATCCCCTCGGCGAGGCGGACGAGGGTTCCCTGCTTGACGAGGAAGCCGATCACGCCTTCGATCACGCGCGCTTTCTGCGTTCGCTCGTTGATCAGCTCCGAGACCGGCGGCGGCGCCAGGCCGGCCTCGGCGAAGCGTCCCTCGATCATGCGCGCCAGTTCGCCTTCTGCGCCGCCGAGGGTCTTGGAGCGGCCGGGGATGTCGAGGGCGTCGCCGGCGATGGCGACGATCTTTTCGCGCGCCAGATCCTGCAGCAGGAAATTGATCATCGCAGCGTCGGCGCCTCGCGGCAGCAGCTTCTGCACGAACTCGCTCTTCGGTACGTTGAGCGCCATCCGATTCTCTTCGAAGTAATTGCGAAGAAAATCCATCGCTCGCCGGCGAAAGTCTGTGAAGACGTCCTGATGAATCCAGCGCCGCTCGCCGCTGTCGGCGAGATGCGGAACGTTCTTCAGTTCTTTGGTCAGCGTCTCGACGCGAATCCCGGTGCGAGCCTGCACCTCATGAATCGAAAGGCCGCGCAGCCCCGCGAGTTTCGCCATCAACTCGACGCGCTCCTGCAACGTTCCGGTCGAGAGCACATCGAGCAAACCGGCGCGCGTGTTCCGGCTCAGCTTTGGCAAATGCGTGTCGAGAATCACGCCGCCACCGATCGTGATCGCTGGTGAATAGCGGCGGATGACGAAACGGTCTCCGGCCACGGCGACGACCGGCGATTCGAGCCGGATCTGAGCGTAAGCGCTGTCGCCAGGCCTGAGCTCCGCCGTCTCA
>DATAMS010000599.1:0-9816 GCA_036260495.1 Thermoanaerobaculia bacterium | reverse complement strand
AGTCTCTGAATCTCTGATCTCCGATCTCCTAATCGACTAATCCACTAATCACTAATCGACTGATCACGAACCATCCATTCACCCTTGCCCCTCATCTTCTCCATCGCCGACTACGATTACATGGCTGACGCGCTCGTGCGCGCGTGCGGGGCTGAGCGCGGCGTGGTGGAGCGGAGCAACTTTCCGGATGGTGAGCACTATCTGCGCGTCGCTTCGAACGTTCTCGATCAGCACGTCGTTGCCATCGGCGGAACAGTTTCCGATGCGGCGATGCTCGAGCTGTACGACCTGTCTTGTGCGCTCGTCGAGAACGGCGCGGAGACGCTGACGCTGATCGTGCCGTGGTTCGGCGGTGCGACGATGGACCGCGCGTCGAAGAGCGGCGAGTCGGTGACCGCCAAGAATCGCGCGCGCATTTTCTCGTCGATTCCGCCCGCGAAGAACGGCAATCAGATCCTGCTGCTCGATCTGCACACCGAGGGGCTGCCGCACTATTTCGAGGGAAGCCTGCATCCCGTCCATGTCTACGGCCGGCCGGTCATCGAGCAACTCGTCCGCGACCTCGGCGGCGCGTCGTTCGTACTCGGGTCCACCGACGCCGGCCGCGCCAAGTGGGTGGAGTCGCTCGCCAACCGTCTCGGCGTTCCAGCCGCCTTCGTCTTCAAGCGCCGCCTCGGGCCCGCGGAGACCGAGGTGACGGCGGTCAGCACGAAGCTCGACGGCGAGACCGTCGTCATCTACGACGACATGATCCGCACCGGCGGCTCGCTGATGAACGCCGCGCGCGCGTATCGCGACGCCGGCGCCGGTCGTCTCGTCGCCATCGCCACGCACGGAGTCTTTCCGAATGGCGCCTTCGAGACGATCCAGGCGAGCGGCCTTTTCGACGCCATCGCCTGCACCGACAGCCATCCAAACGCGCTCGCTCTCGGCGCCCGCGGTCTCATCGTGCGGCCGGTGGCGGAGTTGTTCTGCCGGTATTTGCGGTAGGGAAGCACTGGATTAGTAGATTAGAGATCAGTGGACTAGAAATCAGAGATCAGTGGATTAGCGACGCTACTCGATCGACGGGGTGGTCAACTAATCCACGAATCTACTAATCGACTAATCCACTGTTTTCCCAAACCGCAATCCTTCACTGCCCCACGACGAAATCCGATCGCACGAATCCGATCTGCTCGCCAAAGCGCACGAGCACTTTCGCCGCGTAGTGACCATCCGGCAAGTCGAAATCCACCGACATGCGCACAGGCTTGTTGGGGTCGACGCGGCTTGCCTCGATTGTGATGCGCTTCTGCTTGAAGGCTACGACCGCGTTGCCCGAATACACGTAGATCAGCGCCTCCGCCTCCACGTCCTGCGAATCGCTCAGTGCCAGCAACTCGCGCGTGGCGATGCCGACATCGACGACGGCGTGCTTTCCGGACGGAGTCACAGCGGCGCGCAGGCTGAGACCCGTTTGCGGCAAGTCGTTCATCAGGATGTCGGCGAGGTGCAGGGCGTCATTCGACTCTGGTAGCGAGATCTCGTTCGAGTACGAAGGCCGGTAGGCAACGCGAGCGCCTGATGGAGCGTTGCGCACGTCGACGCGAATGCCGTTCGTTTTCCGCTCGCTGGTGGGACGGAATCCAAGGACGTAGACCACGCGCTGTTTCTCGGTGAGCTCCTGGATCGCTACGTTCATGTCATTCGTGCGCTCGATCAACGTGCCGCCGGTATCGTGAGTGAGCGCGTAGAGCCCCTCGGTGTCGACGATTCTCTGTCCCGGCCGCAGACCCTCGACGTCGATCGCGTCAAGGAACACAGATGCCGCCGTGAAGTGGCCATACATCGTCTGGATGTCGCGGCCGAGGCGGGGATCAGCGCCCAAATCCGGATTGCCGAGGATCGCTGCATACGGCGTGGCGAACATGTTGTTGTTCCCTGAGGGTTGACCAAACGCGTTGTTCCCTGCGGCACTGTGGAGCATCGCGAACGTGCCGTATCCGGAGGGGGAAATCATAGACGTGGCGTATCCACCGGTCGTACGAGCAGACTGGACGCCATGAATGAGCGCGTCATCGAATCCGCCCGAGAGGAGCACGACGTGTTTTTGACCTTCGAGTCCGGCCATGCGGTCGGCCAAAGCGCTCAGCGCGTGGATCTCATCATCGACGCTATTGCGCAACGGCTGTAAGGCGAGCTCGCCCATGAATCCGAAAGCGTCCGCCGCCGCGCCGGGACCGCCAAAACTGGGACCGCCTTCTTTCACCGTGAGGAACAGCGGATCGCCCGCTCGCACGCTGCTCAGGCCGCGCAGTGCACGGCGCAGAAGAACCTGATCGCGCGTGAAGGGGACGACGAACTGAAGACCGTGGTTTCCTGTGTAGGTCGCCACGGCGAAGACGTCGCCCGGCAGAGGGTGATCGATGTACTGCAACGCCGCTTTTTGCGCGCGCTGCAATGCGAAGCGCGACGAGAAGCGCATATCGAACGTGAGCAGATAAAGCCGCCGCTGGCGCGGATCGGTCCTCGTCGTAGCGGGCAGCGCGGCGAAATCGATTGTGTCGAAGTAATCGATTGGCTGGGGTTTGCCGTTGACGTAGAGCTGGAAGTCGTCCTTCGTCAGGCCCGTGACAGCGTGGCCATCGACGGAGATGTAAACCGGAACCTGCACGACCTCGACGGTCGCCACCTCGTGGTGCGCCGCGAAAGCCTGCGATGAGACGAAAAGGAATGCCGAGGCGAGAAGGGTGAGACGACGGGTCATGTCATTCTCCGATCGTTGCGTCCTGCGTTTCGATGAAGCCGGTAGTGAATGCAAGTGTCCGCGCGCCGGACGGGAATTTGCTGAAGAATCACTCGCCTGCCTGCGTTCGCCGTACCAAGTATGTCCCGAATGAACGCAGGCACTTAAGCGCGGGCGACGCTTCGTGTGTCGCCTCCAACGGCCACGAGCGTCCTGATTAGTGGTGACTGTCTCTCGTTGTCCATTGTCAATTGTCCATTGTCCATTCGTCCAAACCTTCTCCGGCGCTTTTCGTCTTACCATCTCGACTGCCCGATGAAGATCCGCTCCCAACTCGTCCTCGCTTGTTTTCTCCTCTCGGTACTTCCGTTGAGTGTGATCGTCGTTTATTCGTATCACTCGTCGCATCGCGCGCTCGAAACGGCATACCGGCGCGAGGCCGATGCGCGCACGAAGCAGATGGACCGGCGCCTGGCCACGATCCGCGGCGATCTGCAGCAGCGGCTTGCCGAGGTGTCGGCGCTTCCGATGACGAACGGAGCGTCGGACCGCACGCCCGACGTCGGCAACATCCTCCTGATGATGGGCGACGCTGCGTCGCTCGTCGACTCGCTCGAGATTCGCCCGGTGCGGGCCTCCGTTCCGAGAGTGCAAACGATCGTGCGCGAGGAAGTGCGGCACCAGTTGAGCGCGAGCAAAGCGCCGAAAGCGAATCGCAACGCTCCGCCGGATGTCGACGAGCCGGCCGCACCTCCGGAAGCGCCGGCTGTTTCTGTGGCCGAGCCGGCGGCCGACGCGGCTGACGAGGCTGATGCGACGCCAGCGCCTGATGCAGCTCCGGGCGCTGCGGCACCGGAGATGCCCGGCGTTCCGCGGCCTCCGATGCTGCCGCGATTCATGATGTCGCCCGAGCAGCGCGCCGCCATCAACGAGATCTCAGCGCTCGGCGCGAAACTTGGCGAGAGCTTCCAGACCATGCCGCCCGCGGATCGGACGGCGCTGGAGGCGAGAATCCAAGTGATGCAGAAGAGCCTCAATGCATCGCTGCGGGCTTCGCAGACACAGTGGAAGCAGCAGTTCGACGCCGCGCAGAAACAACGCGAGATGTATTTCTCCGCCCGTCAGCAGCAGCGGATCGCTGCTCGCGACGAGCTTCGCCGCGCGCACGATGCCGGACGTGAAGCAGGCGAACATCCGTTCCCCGCCGCCCCTCGGGTTGCTCCCACGCCAGCACCTGTCGCGGTGCCGCAGGTTGCCGCGGTTCGTCCGGCGATCGCTCCTGCAGAAGACGTCGTCATCAAGACCGATGCTACGAAACAGGCGGTGCACGAACATCCCTCGTCATCTCTTTTCGGACAGAAGTTCAACTTCCCGCTGCGCAAAGAGGGGACGATCGTCGGCCACATTTCGGCGCAGGTCAGCACTCCCGAAATCGTTCGCCGCGTCCTCGGCGGACGCAGCGACGACAACGACGAGATCACGTTCGCGCTCGACAACGCCAACAACGTCTACACGCGAACGCCGGCCGATCGCAAGACCATCGACAGCGCCGGAATCACCGAGCGCGTTCTCAAGAACCGCCCGCTGAACGATGTGCATGACTGGATCGTGGTGATGTCGCGCGATCCGCAAAGTGGCCTTCGCGTCGGCGTGGCCAGGCCGGTCGGCGACAACCTCGAGGAGCTGCGCAAAACTGCGGGCAAGAACTTCGGCTACGGAATCGCGCTCATCTTCGTGGCCATGATCGGCATTGTCCCGATCGCCAATCACATGACGCGCGATGTGAACCTCGTCACGCGCGGTGCCGAGCGCATCGCACAGGGCGATTTGATGACGCGCCTTCCGGTGAAGTCGAAAAACGAGATCGGCCAGCTCGCGTCCGCCTTCAATCGCATGGCCCAGGATCTCAGCCTGCAACAACAGACGATCGTCGAGCAGGAACGGACGCGCAAAGAACAAGAGATTCAACAACGATTGCTGGCCCTCGAGTACGAGCGGAAATCAATCGATCTCGAGGATGCGCGGCGTTTCCAGTTGTCGATGCTGCCGAAGTCGGTGCCGTCGCACGATCGGTATGATGTCGCCGTATTCACGCTGACCGCGGCCGAGGTCGGCGGCGACTACTACGATTTCCACGTCGCGCCAGGCAATGTAGATCGGACAAACGTAGGTCGGACTCTCCAGTCCGACGTGGCGTCTCAGTCCGACAACACGTCCAGTCGGACTGGAGAGTCCGACCTACGTGAACCAAGGCCTGGAGATGGCGTGATGACCGTGACGATTGGCGACGCGACCGGCCACGGCGCGAAAGCGGGCACGATGGTCACCGTCATCAAAGCGCTCTTCGCGGGCTATGTACCCGAGGTGACGCCGGCGGAGTTTCTGCGCGACGCGGCCGAGAAAGTGAAGCGCATGGACCTCGGGCGCATGGCCATGGCGCTGCTCCTGGCCCGCTTCGACCGCGATCGCCTGACCGTGGCGTCGGCCGGAATGCTCCCCGCGTACGTGCACCGCGCGCGCGGTGGCAACGTCGAAGAAGTCGCCCGCGGCGCCACCCCCCTCGGCACCCTCGGCGCCGACTACCACGACGTCATCATCGACCTCGCCGCCGGCGACACGGTCCTCTTCATGACCGACGGTTTCCCCGAATTGCAGAACGAGTCCGGCCAGCAACTCGGCTACGGCGCGGCAGTTGAGCACTTCGCAGCGGCGGCCAACGGCGCAACAGCGGATGATGTGATCGCATCACTCGCCAAGGCTGCGAAACAATGGAACGGCGATCGTCCGCCGAACGATGATGTGACGTTCGTAGTCGTGCGGGCGAAAGCTTGATGATCTTCGCGCGGCGCTAAAACTCTTTCACGCGAAGACGCGAAGACGCGAAGACGCGAAACTTCGAAGTTGCCGATGCTCTCGTTCGCGATCTTCGCGGCTTCGCGCGAGAATAGGGTCCGAGGCCAGCGATGCGTCTCTGGGGTCACGAGGGTTTGAACTCGACCAACGGCCCTACCGACTTCCGCATCAAAAACTCCGACTCGCCGCGCAGGATGTAGTCATCCAGCTCGCCGACGAGTTTGTATCCGAGGCGCTCGTACAGCGCGCGGGCTCGCGGGTTGTACGACGACACGCAGAGAAACACGTTTGGGTATTTGCGAAAGATTCGTTCCTCGGCGAAGGCGACGAGGTGCGTTCCGAGTCCGCTGCTGCGGGCGCTTGCGGCGACGCAGACGATCTGGATGTAGCCCACGAACGCGCCTTGCAGAAGAAGAATGATGAATCCCTGCGGCACGCCGTTCGCGCGCGCCACCCACACTTCGCCCGACGGATTCGTCACGCGCGCCAGGCATTGCTCGAACGTCCGGCCGAAGTGCAGCCACGGATCGCTCGACGCCATCATCTGCGCGCAAACGCGGGCTTCGTCGTCGCCGGAGAGCCGGCTGATCTCGACCTCTTCCATTTTGATGGGAGTCTACGCGATGATGCGCAGATGACGAATCTGGGAAAACCTCAAGCGGGCGAATACAACCCCTACTACCAGCGCTACATCGATCTGGCCACCGAAGATGACATCGTCGGAGCGCTCGACGCGCAGGCGCGCGAGACGGCGTCTCTGCTCGGAGGACTCAGCGATGAGCAGGCCGCGCATCGGTATGCGCCCGGCAAGTGGAGCGTCAAGCAGATCGTCGGTCACATGATCGACGGCGAACGTGTTTTTGCGTACCGCGTTCTGTCGATCGGACGTGGCGATACGGCGGCCTTGCCCGGATTCGATCAGGATCCGTGGGTCGCAAACGCAGGATCCGATGAGCGGTCGATTTCTGATCTTGCCGAGGAGTTCGCAACGGTGCGGAAGGCGAACGTGATGATGATGCGGGCGTTATCGGAAGACGCGTGGAAGCGCATGGGTACGGCCAGCGACAATCCGGTCAGCCCGCGCGCGCTCGCCTACGTGATGCTCGGACATGAGCGCCACCACGTCCGCATCCTCCGCGAGCGTTACCTCGGCAACGCTACAGCAGCACGTACCGCGTAACCGCGACGTAGTGGCAAGCGCTGCCGCCGATCACGCAGAGGTGCCACACGCCGTGCGCGTGAACGACGTGTTTGGAGAGCGCGAAGAAGACGATGCCGAGCGTGTAAGCGAGTCCGCCCGCGGCGAGCCAGACGATCCCGCGTGATGGCATCGCCGCGCGCAGCGGTTGGATGGCGATGACGACGAGCCATCCCATCAACACGTACAGCACGACGGAGAGCGGGCGGTAGCGGCCACGCAAAAGTGTGTCCTTCAACACGCCGGCGATGGCCAAAGTCCAGACGATGCCGAAGAGCCACCAGCCCCAACGTCCGCGCAACGTGATCAGCGTGATCGGCGTGTAGGTTCCGGCGATCAGAAGATAAATCGCGCAATGATCGAACACATGGAAGACATTCTTGGCCCGGCCGCGCAGCGAGTGGTAGAGCGTCGAGCTGAGGTAGAGAACGATCATCATCGCGCCGTAGATGGCGACGGCAGTGATCGTCTCGCCGTCACGCCCGCGTGTGACCGCGGACTCGATCGCGACGACCGTCCCGATGATCGCCAGCACCGAGCCGGCGATGTGCGTGATGCTGTTGAAACGCTCTCCCGCGTACATGCGGCGAATTTAGCATGGCAATTTCGCTTTGCGCGACGGTCGATTCAGGAGATGGTTCACGCGGAGACGCGGGGACGCGGAGCTCCGCGTGAACCGAGAAAAAAACTAGAATGGAACCTCGTCGTCGTCATCCATCTGGGGCGCGCCGGACGAGGTTGGCGCCTGTTTGCGAGCGCCCGTGTATCCGCCGCCACCTTCGTCGTCGCCCTTCTTCTCGAGCATCTTCATGTCGGTGGCGACGATTTTCGTTTTGTACTTTTTCTGGCCGGACTCCTTGTCATCCCAGCTTTCAGTCCGGATGGAGCCTTCGATGTAGACAAGTCTCCCTTTGCGAAGGTATTGGCCGCAGATTTCGCCCAGTTTCCCCCACGCTTCGATGTTGTGCCACTCGGTGCGTTCCTGCTTCTCACCGCTTTTGTCGGTAAACCGTTCGTCAGTGGCGAGCGAGAACTTGGTTACGCTCGTACCGCTTGGAATCGAACGCATCTCAGGGTCTTTGCCGAGGCGTCCGACGAGAATGACTCTGTTCACTGATCCTGCCATGTGTTTCTCCTATTCGAATGAATTGCTTGTGCCTGAATTTGCGCGGCTTCACCGCGAGAGTCGAGGCTCCCGGCGTCGTGTGGGACGGTCTATTTTATCCGAGGGTTGGAAGTCTGAGCGTTTTTCTACCACGGGTAGAATCCTCGTCTGTGAAGATCGTCATCCAGCGTGTGCGGAGAGCATCGGTGAGCGTCGGCGACGAGCTCGTCTCCGCGATTGGGCCAGGTCTCCTGCTCCTCGCCGCGGTCGAAAAAGGGGATGCCGAACAAACGATGCGCGACGCTGCGAAGAAGATACGCGAGCTGCGCATCTTCAGCGACGACGCAAGCAAGATGAATCGCGATGTGACCGAGGCGGGCGGCTCGATTCTGGCGGTCTCGCAGTTCACGCTGGCAGGATCGATCGCCCGCGGACGCCGCCCGAGTTTCGACAACGCCGAGGAGCCGGAACGGGCGAAGGCGCTGTTCGAACTGTTCGTGGGCGAGCTCGCATCCACCGGCATCGAAGTCAAGACCGGCCGCTTTCGAGAAATGATGATCGTCTCGCTCGAGAACGACGGTCCGGTTACGTTCGTGTGGGAGAGCCGGTAGCCCAAAAAGGGTCAGAACGAAAGTGAAAGTGACGGGAATTGTCTGTCGCATCGGCCACTGTCAACTTCCGTCACTTTCACTTTCGGTCTGACCCCTCGTGCGTGTTACCTTTCCCGAAATGAGACGCCTCGCACTTCTGCTGCTGCCGGTCGTGGCCACATCGTGCGGGTACGCGCTGGTCGGCAACGCCAACAACCTCCTCGGGCCCGCCGTGCACACGATCCAAGTGCCGGCGTTTGTGAACAAGACCACGCGCGTCGAGCTCGAGCAGCGCGTCACGCAGGCGGTCGCCGCGGAGTTCGTTTCGCGCGGACGGCTGAAGCTCGTCAACGCGGCACCCGCAGCCGACGTGATCCTGCGCGGATCGATCGACTCCTTCGGCATCTTCCCGGTCGCCTTCAACGCCCAGGGCCGCGCGACGCAGTATCAAATCTCCATCACCGCCAAAATCGAGCTGCTCGATCACAAGGCCGACGACAAAGTGCTCTGGAAAAACGACCAGTACCGCTTCGCCGAGAACTACCAGGTCAACACCGACTCGACCGACGCCTTCGACCAGGAAACCCGCGCCATCAACGAGATCGCCGTACGGTTCGCGGAATCGCTGGTGACGAATCTGCTCGAAGGATTTTGAGGTTTGGCGCACGCTTCAGCGTCTTTGAATCTTCGCCTTTTCCTCATCCTTGTGATCGCGAATCAGCGTCGACGCGATCAGGTAGATCCCGGCGATTGCTGCCAGTAGATATCCAGTCACCGCAATCGCCGGGTAGCCGAAGAACTGCGCTTGGGTGGGAACGCGCATCATCATTGACGATGCAATCAGCAGCGCGGCGATGATCACGCCGACGGTGATGCGGTTGGCGATCTTGTGGATGCCGGCGAGGAACTGTTCGGCTTGCGTCAGATTGAGGTGGAACGACATCCGGCCTGCGGCGGTGAGGTCGATGATCTCGCGGGCGCGGTGCGGGAGGTCGAGCATCAACTGATTGAGGTCGAGCAGGGC
Source organism: Thermoanaerobaculia bacterium (assembly GCA_036260495.1). Classification (GTDB taxonomy): domain Bacteria; phylum Acidobacteriota; class Thermoanaerobaculia; order Gp7-AA8; family Gp7-AA8; genus JADGNZ01. The sequence continues at coordinate 318 of DATAMS010000599.1, read as the reverse complement.
AGGGTAGAAGTTGCGTGGCGCGAACTTTTGCGCGAGCTTCTGCACCATCAGCCGCTCGGCGTAATCGCGGATCACCGTGTGCGGGTCGTAGTCGGGATCGAGCCGCCGCGTCACGCCGTCGCGGTGCAGCAGCGTCTGGGCCAGCATCGCCAGCTCCGCCGGCACTTTCAACTCGTTGCTGTTGGCGACACCGCTGACGTGGAAGATCAGGCGTCCGATATTGATCTGGCGCACGTCGACATCGTGAAACGTGGCCACCAGCGCCGAGATCTCACGCACGAAGCGCATGGCGTCGAAGCGCTCCTGCACTTCCGAAAC
>DATAMS010000443.1:0-22204 GCA_036260495.1 Thermoanaerobaculia bacterium | reverse complement strand
GTTGGCGTCGATGGCTGGGTGGCCTGGCTTCGCGCGCGCCGGGCAGCGGTTATGCACGCGGCGGTACTCGCATGAACGGCATCACCTGGACGCTCGTCCTGGCCGCGGCAACGGTGGGATCGCTGCACACGACGGCGCCCGATCACTGGATGCCGTTCGCGGCGCTGGCGCGAGCCCGCGGCTGGAGTCCGGCACGCACGGCCCGCACGACGATTCTCTGCGGGCTCGGACATGTAACGGTTTCCGCGGCACTCGGCATCGCCGCGGCTTTCGCCGGCCTGAGCGTGATTCACCTCCTCGGCGGGAAGTTTCAATCGATCGGCAACGCGCTCCTGATCGCGTTCGGAACGGTCTACATGATCTGGGGGATTCGTCGCAGTCTGCGCCGCGATCCGCTCGCACCAACGCACGCACACGATCACAAACACTTGCACGGCCACAACGATCACGATCACGGTCTCACCGAGTGGTCGCTGTTCCTGCTCTTCTCCGCCGACCCATGCGTCGCCGTCGTGCCGATGGTCATGGCCGCAGCAGGAGTGGGCTGGCGCACGACCGGCGCCGTCGTCGCCGCCTACGAATTGGCGACGATCGCGACGATGGTCATCCTCGTCACGATTGCCCACGCTGGCGTCCGCGCGCTGCGCATGCCCTGGATCGACCGCCACAGCCACGCCGTCGCCGGCGCCGTAATCATTACCCTCGGCATCGCAATGGCCGTGCTGGGGATCTGATCCCTCCGCGGCCCCCGCGTCTCCGCGTGAAACGCCTCTAAACCCTGTCACGCGGAGACGCGGAGACGCGGAGAGGTAGGGAAACTCCCCGCTGCCGACTCTCCCATTTTGGTAGTCTCTTCGAACATCTCAATCCGATGTGCTTGGAACGTGGCGAGCCACTGGCGTGCCCGAAATGGAGGAGTGCCATGAGCGGTCTGGACTGGTCGATCACGATTGTTTCTCTCGATAGTGGTGGTGCGGCGTTTCAACCCGATCTGATGGGCGCCAAGCCCGGCGATCCGTTGAAAGCGGGGAACGCCGATTTGATCTCGTGGAACAACCGGACGTCCAACGAGCACCAGCCGTGGGCGGCCGACGCGCAGTATCAGCCGCTGCCTGAAAGCCAGATCGTGAAGATCGACGCGAACGGGAATCCGGGCAACTACCTGTCGGATCCGATTCCGCCGTGGCAACCCTCATCGCCGGCGTATACGACCTTCATTCCCACCGACGCCAACGGCAATCCCATCACCAATCCGGTGATCGTCTACTACGTCTGCAAGTTCCATCCTGACGAGCAGGGCCAGATCATCGTCACCGCCGGGTAGCCGCGCAACAAGAAGAGGAGCAATCGATGAAAACGCATCAGATGCCGAGTCTCAAGTCCGCACTCTTCATCCTGCTCGCGCTGATGTTGGCGCTGAGCACGATGGCGCAGACGGTTGCATGTCCGAAACCGAATCCCGATCTCATCAAGATTCCGGAGCTCATCTCCAAAGATGGGAAACTGGTTGGCACGATCCGAGTGGTGGCCGCGCAGGAGAGCATCGCCACGCGCATCCCGCCTTCTTTCGCGTCGGCTGCCAGCACGTACGAGTGCTATCCGCAGTGGGTTCGTGTCATGACCGGCGACGGCGCCATTCCGCCTGCTCCGGTTGCACCCGAGGGCTCGTATCCGTTTCCGATGCCGGGACCGACGCTTCGCATTCGCGTGGGCGACCTCGTCGAGTTGACGCTTTTGAATCTCATCGACGCGAACAAGTTTCCTTACTCCGTCGATCGCGGCGACAAAGATCCGGGCGGCTGCGACCAAACCACTCTTTATCCGAAAGCCGGTCCCGTCAACGATAAATATCCCGATTGCTTCCACGGGTCGAGCACCGTGAACATGCACTTCCACGGAACGCACACGAATCCGAATACGACCGGCGACAACGTCTTCATCGAGATTCGCCCATCGCTTCGGACGAAGGATCAGGCCAACGCGCCGCTCGTGACCGCGGCCAGCGTGAAGAAGCCGTTCAAAGAATTTTTCGAGGCCTGCGAAGGGGAGCTGTCGGCAGGGAATGTCGTGAAGCAATGGCCGCGGACGTGGAAAGACTTCCCCGATGAGTACACGAACGAGCAGAAGCGTCTGCTGAAACTGTACGACCTGACGCCGGGCATCAAGAAACTGTGGCCGGTCGACGCCGCGCAACTGGCGAAACAGAATTGGCCGCAGTACTACATGGGCGCGTATCCGTACTGCTTCCGGCTGCCGGAGTACACCGCGTCAACGTGGCCGCCGCCGTCCAGCTCCGTGACCAGCGGCGGCGAAGGCTCGGCCGAGCACGACGCGATGGCCATGCCTCGTCCGCTGATCATGGGACAGGCTCCGGGCACGCACTGGTATCACGCACACAAACACGGCTCGACGGCCATCGACGTAGCCAACGGAATGACCGGCGCGATCATCATCGAAGGCGGCTACGACGACTACCTCAACACGCAATATGGCGCCGGCTGGACGCGCAAACAGCCGGTCATGGTGATCAATCAGATCGGTGGGGCTCCAAACCTCGAGCGCGGCGGCGGCACACCGACGACGACTCCGCCGCAGACGAAGGCGCAATGGAAGGGGCAGGATAAAGGTCCGGACTTTTCGGTGAACGGCCGCCTCTCGCCGGTGGTGAAAATGTATCCGGGCGAAGTGCAGCTCTGGCGCATCGTCAACACCTCGGGACGCTCCGGAGTGTTCTTCACCGGCCCGCCATCCGGCGGTTTCGAGTGGCGGCAGTTGGCGCAGGACGGCGTGCAGTTCAACGACACCAACTACACCTCCGGCCGGTTCTGGAACAAGCCGTTCCTGCTCATGCCGGGCAATCGCGCCGACATCCTCGTGAGGGCTCCTACAACGCTCAGTGCCGGCACGACGCTCTATCCCGTGCTGGTGCAGGACGAAGTCGATCCTTCTGATCTGGTCAAGGCGTACAAGACCACTCTGCTCAACATCCGGATCGAAAATTCGGGTAAAGAGATGCAGTTCATCGATCACGCCGCTCCCTTCCCGCCGTTCCTGCAGGACATCGCGGACAGCGAAGTGAAGGGGACGAAAGAGATCGAGTTCGGCTCGGATTTCAGCGCGAACGGACCGCCATCGTCAACGCACAAGATCGATGGCAAACAATTCGATGGCGAAGTCGGCGAAGTGGTCCTGCTCAATACAGTGGAGGAGTGGAAAGTACTCAATGCCACGTATGTGACAGCGGCGGGCGGCGCGCCGATCTCCCATCCGTTCCACATCCACATCAATCCCTTCCAGGTGAAAGAGATCTTCTCGCCGGGAATGACGATCCCGAATCCGACCACTGCCAATCCCAGCGCGACCGCGCCGCTCTACATCTTCGACGAGAAGGCGCGCGTGCTGCCGGCGCAGTGCTACCTCGATCCGCAGAATCCGTCATCGTGGAAGCCGTGCGCGAATGAACCGCAGCCGCCGGCGATGAATCCGCTCTGGTGGGATGTCTTCCCAATCCCTTCCGGCGTCGCAGCCACGGACGCTGCCGGAAAGCCGATCCTGAAAACAGGCACGACCAATCAGGTCCTCGTCCCCGGCTACTTCAAGATGCGCAGCCGCTTCGTCGACTTCAGCGGCTACTACGTCATCCATTGCCACATCCTCGCCCACGAAGACCGCGGCATGATGACGATCGTGGAAGTAGCGCCAAGACAATCGCCGTATTCGCATCATTAGTCAGTGATCAGAGACCAGAGACGAGAGACACAAGAGACCTAACAATTTCACGACGCCCTCCAATCGAGCGCCTTCTCCCCTGGTGCTTTTCGAGGGGAGAAGGTGGCGAAGCCGGATGAGGGGTGTGGTGCAATCGACTAATACGAGCTTCTGATCGGCGTGAAGCAATTGCAGCTTCGGGAAGGTCGCCGCGACAGTCCAAGGCCCCTCATCCGGCCTTCGGCCACCTTCTCCCCATCAAAAAGCGATGGGGAGAAGGCGCTCGATGGACGTGCAGCGCTGATAAACTTCTTCAACGCGTTTTATTTCGACGACTCACTGTTAGTGTGACGCGTCGTTAGGCCACTCTTTCCCGACGTTAAGCGCACGCTTTCCTGACAATCTTGCGATGTCCTTCCATCGAGCGCCTTCTCCCCTCGTGCCTTTCGAGGGGAGAAGGTGGCGAAGCCGGATGAGGGGTGTTTAGCAAACCTACTGAAATGTGCATCGAGCCGGCGTGAAGTAGCTCACGCCAAGCCGCTTCTTTACGAAGCGATCCGCCGAGCGAGCAACGCCCGGACCGCGAGGACAACCGAAAATGCACCGGTCACTCCGAGGACATACAGAGTCCAGATGAAGAGCAGAGCGCCGCTCTTATCGAGAAACTCCGGGCGCAACCCATTCCGCATGTGCAGAGGCATCATCCCGGCGGCAATCACGCCGCCAAGCAGCATGATTACCTCACCCGATGTCCGTTCGCGCAGCAGCACGGCGCCGCAGACAACGACGAGCAGGATCGCCACGCCAACAAGATGATTGAGTCCCGCGCGATCGAACCCGAAGACGATGTCCTGCGATATATGCAGGGCCAGCAGAAGCACGGAGAGTATCGAAGTCGCACTCAAGAGATCGTTCTTCTTCACGGGCGCTCCTTGGGAGTCATATCGTATACCGATACACGACCTATGTGGCTCGGAGTCGGCGGTGTATGCCTGCTGACTACCTAATGGACCGGCGCTTCAGCGGCGCGGCCGAAATAGTAACGCACTTGCGATGCGGCAACGCAGCGAGCCACGTCGCTGCAAGCGAGAGTTAGGCCGGCGTCCCAGCAGCGCCGAAACAGCTACTGCTTATACGAGCGATATCCGGCACTCCAGGCAATCATGCCGATAGTCGAAAATGCCGTGGCGAGATACAGATACATTAGAGGAATGCCGGCCAGAACAAGAAACAACGGTCGGATCAGTTCCCTGGGCGCGCAACCGATCACCCATTCTTCCCGCAAGCTGTTTTCGCATGAATAGCATGTACGCGATCACGAACGCAGCGTAGAGAGCTAGCGCGACAATTGCCGTATTCGACCAACCTGGAACTACCAGTTGCGGACTTCCGCGCCGAGTGAGTGTTCCCACGAAGACCATCATGAGCAGACTGAAAGACAGAACCGCTGCGATGATCGGCGGTGGAATCCTTGGAATCATTTTTCGGTCGGCCTAACGGACCCGAGCTCACCGGCGCAGACCCGCGCGGGAAAGGATAGCACTGGCGAGGCGGCGAGTTGCGGGTTCGCGTCCGGTGCAGCGTGAAGTTAGCCGACGGATTATTTCGCCGGTGTGATCAGCCTGAGTTGCGTAATGACACCTTGGCCCGCGATGTAGAGTGGCGAGAATTCGTGTTTCCCGCTCGCCAACTCCTTCTCTGGCGCTTCGGCAACGAGCGTTCCCGCATTCGTTCGTACGTAAAAGCGGACCGCGCCGGGTGCGGCGTACGGAAAATTGGCCGCCGACTGCATTTTGGCTGTGAGATGTGAGGACTCATGAACGAAGGCAACCGCTGCTTTCCGTACAGACTCGTGCCCCACACCACCGAGCACTCCGCCACCAGTGCTGAAGTAGATGCTCGCGTCTCCGCTGGCGAAAGAAACGACTGTAACGACCGCTTGCGGATAGCCGATATCCATGATTACGGCGAAAGGCTCATGCGTGGATTGCGACACTCCCAAGTCTTTCCCTGAAATGGTCAACGCCTGGTTGCGAAGCCCCGCCATGACCTCGCTCGGAGCTGACTGGGCTGCCGTGCGGGCTGAGCGAGCCCACGTGAGAACCGCGACGCCGAGGACGACACACACAATCAGGATGACGACGATTTTCATAACTTGAGTCCGCTAACGAGCTCCTGCTGAGCTGCGCGCTGCCGAACGCAGAGATTGTAATCGAGCGCAGCGACGCGAGGCAGCGCGTCGGCTCCAGCAGGGAGTTAGCCCGCGGTCACTTACGCGGACCGCTTTCTGGACAAAATCACAAGACGCTTCAATCGGCCACTCTTCTCCCCATCGAAAAGCGATGGGGAGGCGCTCGATTGAAAAGCGAGTCGGGGATTTTGATTTTCGGCGTTTTACGTCTGCCGGATCTTTAGTGCCAGTGCGACGAGTGCGGCGAGGATGACGCCTAACGCGATGAAGAGGCCCCGGCGGCGGTAGTTCAGTTCGTCGAGGGAGTGCTGGCCGGCTTGCAGTGCGGCTTGCGCGTGGCCGAGCGCTTCCTTCTTTTTGTCGGCGAATGCACCTGTCGGCGAGAACGTGTGGACTAAGGCCTCGAGCTCGATCTGGTTGTCGATCGCGGCGTCGAGCTCGGGGCGGATGGCGCGTACTTCCACACCGCCGCGTTGTGCGGCGAGGAGGATGCGCTCGGAGCGCGCGATCATGCTCGTCACGGCGCGCGTGTCGTTGAGCAGCGCTTGCGCGGTGTCGCGTCCCTGGAAGCCGGGTACGAGGTGGCAGTCGACGCAGCGGCGGATCGGGACGCTGACTTCGCGGTGGGTCACTGGATCGGGATACGTGTAGTGCGTCTTGCCGATGCGGAACTTTTCGAAGAGGCGCGCGAACTCGGGACGGAGCACTACCTTCCCGCCGGCCGGCGTTTGCAGGCGATGCGTCGGGAGCTGCAGCGCCTGATCGACGAGCCAGTCGAATCGCGCATTGCCCTGGAGATGTTGTTTGTCCGCGGCGGCGAGCAGCGTGGCGCGCATCTGCTTGAAGTGCTCGGCCTTCGCTTCCGGCTCTTTGACGAACGCCGACAGCGGTCCGACGCCTTCGTGGCAGAACGCGCATGGCGTGTCGGGCAGCTCGCCGAGCATGGCCACGGTCGGACGGACGACGGAGTGATTGCCGTGACAGACGAGGCAGGAGCTGAGTTGCGCGAAGGCGAGCTTCGCCCTCGCGTCGTCATGACAACCGCCGCACTTTCCCTCGGCCGCAGGAAGCATGTCGTTGTGACGATCCCATCCCGCTGCCTTCGGACTGGCGCGGAACAGATCGGCCTCGCGCTGGTGACAACTTCCGCAGACGAAGCGGATGCTGCCGATTCCTGGCGGCGTGGCGCCGTGATTGCCGTGGCAATCGTTGCAGGTCGGCGCGGTGAGATCGCCCTTCTCGAACATCGCTTTCGCGTGAACGCTGCGGGTCCAGCGCGCGTACTGATCGATCGGGAGATTGCGGCCGTTGGCCTGCATCCGCTTCGCGTCGGAGTGACAATGGCTGCACGTTTCGGCGACGTGCGTCGGATAAACCGGCGACTCAGGATTTCCTTTGCGGCGGATGTTGTGGACGGAGTGGCAGTCGATGCAGGTGGCGACGTCGGTGACGCCGCTCTTGAGTTTCTGCCCGTGATTGCTCGTCCAGTACTCGCTCACTTCGTCGACGCGCGCCGCGGGATTGAAGCGCTTCATGTAATCGGCGGACGAGTGGCAGCGGCCGCAGAAGTCGGGGATGGCGGTCCGCTTCGGCGCGCCAACATACGGATTCGGCGCGTATTTCGGATCCATCGCGCCGGCGATGTCGTCGCCGAGTTTCGGATCGGGGTTGCCGCCGTGACAATCGTGGCAGGAGAGTCCGACTTGCGAGTGAACGTCGACGCCGAAGTGTTTGACCTTCGCGCGGCCGGCTTCATCGAAAAGCTCGCCGCCGTGACAATGAATGCACGACGTTTCCGGCTTCGGTGATGCTGCAGGTCCAGGCGCCGGAACGCGCGCGGGGGCAGCGGTGGTGGTTGCAGCAGTTGAGGCGGCAGGCGGCGCAGCGGCCGCACTGCTCATGACGAGCAGCGTCGCCGAGGCGAAGAGCACAGCAGCGATTCTCATCGATCCTCCGGCTTGCTGCTGCCGCGTGTGATGAAGGCCAGAAGCCCGAGTAACAGTGCGCTGATCAGGACGACGTAGAGCGGAAGCAGCGACGCGTAGCCCCAGCACGTCATGCCGAGGGCCCAGAGGAGAACGGCCACGCCGCCGATCGACCAGGCCTTGCTGCGGCCGGTGCGTTGGGCGCCGCGGTCGAGGAATGGGATCAGAAGCAGGAGCAGCCCACCAGCGCTGAAGAAAAGAATCGGAATCGCTTCGTACTCGATGCCGGCGATCTCGCCGCCCGGAATCAGCTTCAGCGTCTGGAACATGAAGACGAAGTACCACTCCGGCCGGATGTTCTCGTACGCGGGAGCGAAAAGGTCCGCCTTCTCGCCGAGCTCCCACGGAAAGAGCGCTGCCAGCGCGGCCAGAACGCCGAGGGCGAAGATCCATCCCGACAGATCGCGCATGGCGAAGTGCGGGAAAAACTTCATCGGCTTGCGCTGCTTCGCTTCGTCTTCGCACGACGCCGGAACGCTCATGCCCTTTACCTGCACGAGCGCGAGGTGAACGACGAGGATGAGGAACGTGATCGCAGGAAGGAGCGCGACGTGCCAGCCGTAAAAGCGCGACAGCGTGCCGCCGGAAACGCGATCGCCGCCGCGAAGGAAGCGAACCATCCAAGGACCGACGATCGGGACGACGCCGGAGATGTCGGTGCCGACCTTCGTCGCGAAGAATGCCAGTTGATTCCACGGCAGCAGGTAGCCGGAGAACCCGAATCCCATGATCAGGAAGAGCAGCACGGCGCCGCTCACCCACGTCAGCTCGCGCGGCGCGCGGTAGGCCTTCAGAAAGAAGACGCTGATCATGTGCAGCACGGCAAAGAAGACCATGAGATTCGCCGACCACGAGTGGATCGAGCGGATCAGCCAGCCGAAGGGGACGACGGTCATGATGAACTCGACCGACTCGAACGCTTCGTTCGCCGACGGCCGGTAGTAGAGCATCAGCAGAACGCCGGTGCAGACCTGCACGAGGAAGAAGAAGAGCGTCATCCCGCCGAGGTAGTAGAAGACGCTGTAGCGATGGGCGGGAACGGTTTTGTGCGAGCCGAATTCGATGATCTTCGACAGTCCGAGACGGTCGTCGAGCCAGCTTTTTGTTCGTTCGAGCATGGGCCGGCCTACGCGCGCGAGACGACGATCTTCGCCGGCTCGGAGCCCTTGGCGATGAGGTTCACTTTGTAGGCGATGAGGGGACGCGGCGGCGGACCGGCGACGTTTCGTCCGTTGAGGTCATACGTGCCGCCGTGGCAGTTGCAGAAAATCTGGCTGCGATCTTTCTGGTATCCGACGATGCAGTCGAGATGCGTGCAGGTTGCGGAGAACGCGCGGAACTCGGTTTCGCTTGCTTTGAGCAGGATCACAGGCTCGGCGCCGAAGCGGATGATCTTGAATCCCTTCGCCGAAAAAACCGGATCGGAAACATCCCCCGCCTCCACCTGATTCGTCGTCGCCTCGGGAATCCTTGGCGGACTGGCGAAACGAATGATGGGATAGATGACGCTGGCAACGAGCGCGCCGAATGTGCCGCCGAGGAGCCAGTTGATAAAGCGCCGCCGCGGGACCGGGACCATACTTTCCATCGACGATTCGCTCCTTCTCATGTGATGCGACGGGTGTATCAAACCGTTCATCACACGGGGCTCGTCGTGCTGCAGGTCACCGTGGCCTGTGCGTTGCGACACACACAGCATAGTCCTCAACGTGCTTGGGTGACGTATGGGCGTCGACGAACGGCTGGACGGACTCGATCAGCGGCTGCGTTTCATCGAAGAACGTCTCTCGCTTTTGGAAGGTGGTCAGCGTTCGGCTTCCGTGAAGCCTCCGGAGACGGTGATAGCCGCGCCCGAATCTGATACCGGTTCGGGCACCGTTCTGCTGGTCCTCGCTGGCAAAGCGCTTTTCGTTCTCGGCGGCGCATTTCTTCTGCGTGCAGCGACAGAGTCGGCAGCGTTGCCGGCGCAGACCGGCGTGCTGCTCGGATTTCTGTACGCGATCGGTTGGGGCGTCGCTGCGACGTATGCAGCACGAGCGGGGCGACGGCTCAACGCTGTTTTCTCGATCGTGGTCGCCGCGATCGTTGCGTATCCGATCGTATGGGAAGCGACGACGCGTTTCCATGTTCTCTCTGCGACGGCCGCGGCGATTCTTCTCGCTGCGATGAGCATCGCGCTGATCGCGATGGCGCGGCGCTTTTCGCTGCACTCGCCGGCGTGGATCGCCGTTGCCGGTGCGACGTTCGATGCGTTGCTGCTCGCCTACGCGACGAAGGAAGTGATCCCATTCGCGCTCGAGCTGACGGTGGCCGGCATCGTGGCGTTTCTATTGACGATGAAGTTCGCAGGTTGGTTGCTCGCGATCGAGAGCGATCTCGTGGCCATCTTTCTGATCATCGCGGCGGTGATCGATGAGTCGAAAGACAGCCGTTCATCGATCGTCATTTCGTTGCTGTTGTTTTCGGCGTTGTGGATGATCGTGACCAGACGCGTTCGCGAGCAGGTGGCGGTGGCGTCGCTGATCGGTCTGGCCGGCGCGGCTGCCCTGGTTTTGCCCGCATCCTCCGCCGCGATTCTCGGCGGTGTCGCTGCGGTCGTCGCCGCAGAGATCGCGCATCACACCTCGTGGCGCGTGTTCGCACTGCAGAGCGCCGCGTGGGGCGTGTTCGCAGGAGTAGCCAGCGGCCTGTTTGCGTACACCGCCTCGGCGTTCGTCGAAGGCGATGCGATCGTCGCCACCCCGCTACCCGCACTGGCGACCGCAGCTCTCTGCCTCGCGGCTTTCTTCCGCCTCAACTTCGCGCGCTTGCCGCTCCTCGCCATCGCCGCATGCGGCGCCGCCGGTCTGACGATTCATGCGGTGATGCGAATGCTCGATGCCAGCGCGGTCACGCACGCTTTGCTGCGAACCGCAATTCTCGTTGTGATGGCACTCGCTCTCGCATCGATCGGCCGCGTCTGGCGCGTCCCCGAAGCATCGCAACTTGGCGCCGTCACGCTGGTTCTCACCGGCGTTCAGGTCATCGTCCAGGAGCTTCTAACCGGCCGGGCAGGAATCATGTTCGCCGCCCTGGCCATCTACGGCAGTGCCATGCTCGGCATCGCAAAGCTGCGAAGAACGTCAGCCGCAAGCGCTTGAGATCTCCGCGGGCTCCGCGCCTCCGCGTGAAACCGTTCCCTGAACGACAGGGCAGGAAAGAGTTTCCCGCCCTGCCGTCACCAATCCAGAAGTGCAAGGGTTGGGAATCTGCCACCCCCGACCCCCAACTCCCCACACCCCTATTTCTGCGTGCGGATAAACCCGATCACCGACTTGATGTCGGCCGCTTCGAGCTTGCTCTTCGGCATTTTTCCTTTGCCGTCGGTGAGGACTTTCGCAATCTCGGCGTCGGTCAGCTTCTGCACTTCCGCCGAGCGAAGATCGCGCACCTTCAGGTTCTTGCCGACCGGCGTCTGGCCGCTGCCATCGGCTCCGTGGCAAGGCGTGCATTTCGTTTTGTAGATGGCGGCGCCGTCGGCGAGAGCCACCGCCGGCAGTGCGAGGGCGAACAACAGGGAGCAGATCAATGTCTTTTTCAAACGCATTTCTCCTTTTGCGACAGCGCTACGGTTCGCGGCCTTCGCGCATTGCGAAGCCGGCTGCTTTCCATGAATCGAGTCCGCCGGTCAGCGCCGAGGTTTCGATTCCAGCTTTTCTCAAGTAGAACGCCGCACCGGCGCTCGATTCCTCATCGGGTCACGTACAGTACGTAGCGATCGGCTTCGAGCCTTTGAGATACGGAATCTCTCCTTCGATGCGGGACAACGGGATATGAATCGCGCCGGCGATGTGCGAGGCGGTGTAGGAATCGATGTCGCGCACGTCGATGACGACGACTTCGCCGCGCGTCATCCGATCGTGCAACGTGGCTGCGTCGATGCGCGGGATTGCTTTGAGCTCCACGCTCGTTGGGCCCGCCGCCTCTTTCACTGGTGCCGGAATCGGTGCTGCCGGCGTAGTGCCGATGACCGGGGACGAATCCGGCGCGTTGACGGCGCTGCTGCGCATCGCTGCATACGCCGCGAAGAAAAGGGCAATCAAACAAACAGCGGCTATCGCTACCGTTCTTTTATTCATGATGTCCTCGGGTTTGGCGTCGCCGGAGTTGGCTGCACGATGACGCGATCCTCGACGCTCACGATACCGCGCCTGCAGGACGCCAGCTCGATCAATGCGTCGTGCTCGGCGCAGGAGGCGACCTTGGCGTCGATAGCGATCGAGCCTTCGTTGACCTCGACTTTCAACTCCCTCACGCCGAGGTTTCCTCGTCGCAGGACCGCGGCGAGGAACACGCCGACGTCACCGGCACTCTCTGTTCGCGGCGCGACTTCGATGCAGTTGACGATGCCGCGAATGCCAGTCAGATCGCGCAACGCGTCCTCGGCCGCGCGCTTCTGCGCCTCGGCTGTCACCACGCCCGACAACGTCAGCCATCCATCGTGCGCGGTGACGCGCGGCAGTGGATCGCAAAGTGCGCTGTGATTCTGAATGATGCTCGCTGCCAGCCGTTCGAGGCCATCGTCCGTACGATAGCTTCCGATGGCCAGCCGTACGTCCAGCTCATTCCTCACCTCGACGACGCCGCGGATCTCCCGCGCGATTTTCTCAGCGCGGCACTTCTGCGCATACGTGCGCACGACGCCTTGAAGAATGATCCTCGAGTCCTCGGCGGAAACATTGATCCGCTCCACATCGACGAGAGGATCCCACCGCAACTCTTCGGTGACCGCGGCAGCCAGGACCGCGGAGGCGTCTGCGTTCATAGGTCGCCGAACCATAGCGGCAGCGAGGCGCGCGGCAGAAGGAATCGGGTCACCGATTGATGTGACGTGCATCGCATCCTTCCGAGGACATCTCGTGCTTTTGGCCGCTCTTGGCGGACCTTGGAGCATCCTGATTTGAGTTGCTTGAACTGTTTGAACTGACTCTGAATCGAGCGCCTTCTCCCCCTCGCTTTTCAGAGGGGGAGAAGGTGGCCGAAGGCCGGATGAGGGGGCTCTGGATCGTCGCGGCGATGTTGACCAGGGCCCACTTGTTTGCCACAGCCCCCTCATCCGGCTTCGCCACCTTCTCCCCCACAAAAGGCGTGGGGGAGAAGGCGCTCGATGGAAGCGCGAGGTAGAGAATGGACGAGCAATGCTGCTCAGATCTCATGGCGTCCACTCCAACTCGAAGCCCAGAGACTTGGGCGCTCGCTGGTTTCAGACGGCCCTCGCTGCACATCCACGTCGCATCCCGGGATGAGCCGCTCCATGATTTGAACCGCATCGCTCACGTAGTCAGGATCGCGAACGACGAGGAGTACGTGGCGAACATCGGTGACCGCATCGCGCAACGCATCCGCGATCGCGGCCAACGCGCCATCGGTCTTGAAGTGCGCGTGCCCGGTGCCGAAGAGCGGCAGTGCGATGCTCTTGCAACCCGCGACGTCCGCTGCGGCGAGCGCGTTTTTCACGCAGCTGCGAATGATTGCCGCCGATGAATGATGCGCGGCATCGCTGGCGACGCAATGAATGATGGCCTTCGCCCGAAGTTGCCCGGCAGTGGTCGTGTGTACCGAGCCGGCGCTCAATCCGTGGGTTCCTGTGCGCAGGAATTCCGCTTTGACGATCGCTTTGCAGGCGCGGAGAATCTCGAATCCTCCGCGGCCGCGAATCGACGCGCCGGTTCCCATCACCAGCGACAACCTGGGATTCGTCGATGTGCAAAGCGCCTCGGCTGGCGCATCGCTCACATCACCGGCAAAGATCGAGATCCTCATCCTTTTCCCTGTTCCGGAGTCGCCGCCGGTGCGGGCTGCATCGAGCTGAGGTACGAGTACATCTTCCAGCGCGCGTCGACGTCGTGCTGCACGCTCGCCACATTCGCGGCGCTGAGATCGTGGAAGCGGTTTTCCGTCTTCATGAACTCCTCGACCGGGCGCTTGATCGCGCGCGAGTCGAGTTGCAGCGCGTTCTCGCCGCGCGCGGCGCGATCGGGATTGAATCGATACAACAACCACTGGCCCGATTCGACGATCGACTTCTGATGCTGCAGCGCCGTCGTCATGTCGATGCCGTGCGAAATGCAGTGGCTGTACGCGATGATCAGCGACGGCCCGTCATACGCCTCGGCTTCGATAAACGTCTTGAGCGTGTGCTCGTCGCGCGCGCCCATCGCCACGCTGGCCACGTACGCATTGCCGTACGTCATCGCCATGAGGCCGAGGTCTTTCTTCGCGGAGAGCTTGCCGGCGGCGGCGAAACGTGCGGTGGCACCGCGCGGCGTCGCTTTCGACATTTGCCCGCCCGTATTCGAATAGACCTCGGTGTCGAGGACGAGGATGTTGACGTTGCGGCCGCTGGCGAGCACGTGATCGAGTCCGCCGAATCCGATGTCGTAGGCCCATCCATCGCCGCCGACGATCCAGACGCTCTTCTTCACCAGCGCGTCGGCGATGGCCAGGAGCTGCTGCTCGTCGGTGCTGTCGAGTTTGTGCATGCGCAGCGAAAGCTCCATGCGGCGCAGACGGACTTTGAGCAGCTCGACGCGCTGGCGCTGCTCGTAGATCTCGACTTCGTTTTTCTGCGCGCAGTTGATGATCTCGTCGCAGAAGTCGTCGCCGAGGACGGGGGCGAGACGCTTGAGGATCTCGATGGCGTACTCGCGCTGTTTGTCGAGCGAAAGGCGGAAGCCGAGGCCGAATTCGGCGTTGTCTTCAAAGAGGGAGTTTGCCCAGGCTGGACCTCGGCCTTCCGAATTCTTCGACCACGGTGTCGTCGGCAGATTGCCGCCGAAGATCGACGAGCAGCCGGTGGCGTTGGCGACGACGGCGCGGTCGCCGAAGAGCTGCGACATCAGCTTCAGGTACGGCGTTTCGCCGCAGCCGGCGCACGCGCCCGAGAACTCGAACAGCGGCTGCTGGAGTTGCTGATGACGAATGAGTCCGGGCGTGATCGAGCGGCGGTCGCGCTCTGGGATGCCGAGGAAGAAGTCCCAGTTGGCGCGCTCCGATTCGAGCAGGGGAGCCTGCGGCTGCATCTCCAGAGCCATGTGTTCGGGATTCGTTTTGCTGCGTGCGGGGCAGACATCGACGCAGATCTGGCAGCCGGTGCAATCTTCGGGAGCGACCTGAATCGTGTAGGCCAGACCTGCCCAATCCTTGTGCATCGGCGTCAGCGACTTGAACGTCGCCGG
Source organism: Thermoanaerobaculia bacterium (assembly GCA_036260495.1). Classification (GTDB taxonomy): domain Bacteria; phylum Acidobacteriota; class Thermoanaerobaculia; order Gp7-AA8; family Gp7-AA8; genus JADGNZ01. The sequence goes on along the minus strand of DATAMS010000443.1, from coordinate 7,103 downwards.
CTTCGTCTCGAGGATGGTCGGATCGTAGGCCTTGATGCGGATTGCAGCGTGCGGACAGACCATCGCGCACTTGCCGCACTGAATGCAGGCCGCCGCTTCCCACGCCGGGATCTCCTGCGCCAGATTTCGTTTTTCGTATTGCGCGGTGGCGGTGGGGAAGGTGCCATCGCACGGCATGGCACTGACGGGAAGCTCGTCGCCGCGGCCGGCGATGATCTCGAATAGAACGTCGCGAACAAACTCGGGCGCGTGAACGTGATCGACGTGTCCGGCGTTTGTGGCGGCGACGGAGCTGATCGTGATCTCGTGCAGATTCGCCAGCGTGGCGTCGATCGCTTTCAGATTCTTCTGCACGACCGCTTCGCCCTTGCGCGCATACGTCTTGCGCACGGCGTTGCAGATGGCGTCGAGCGCCTCATCGAACGGCATCACGTTCGCGCAGGCAAAGAAGGCCACCTGCATGATCGTGTTGATGCGGTTGCCCATGCCCGACTCACGCGCCACGCGCGAAGCATCGATCACGAAAAGGCGCGCCTCTTTTTCAACGAGTGCGGCGCGAATGTGCGCAGGCAGCTCATCGGAGGATGTGATCGGCGCATTGAGCAGGAACGTGCCGCCATGCCCGAGGTTCTTGAGGACGTCGTTCCGCTGCATGAGCGAAGCCTGGTGGCAGGCCACGAGTGAAGCGCGCTCGATCAGATACGGCGCGTGAATCGGATCAGGCCCGAAGCGAAGATGCGACACCGTCACCGCGCCGGCTTTCTTCGAGTCGTACACGAAATAGCCCTGCGCGTAACGGCCGGTGTCGCCGATGATCTTGCAACTGTTCTTGTTCGCGCCGACGGTGCCATCCGAGCCGAGTCCGTAGAACATCGCGCGCACCATCTCGTCGCGCTCGACGGTGAACGACGGATCGTAGGCGATGCTCAGTCCCGTGACGTCGTCATGGATGCCGACGGTGAAGTGCGGGCGCGGATGCGCGGCGCTGAGCTCATCGAAGACGCCCTTCGCCATCGCCGGCGTGAACTCTTTCGAAGAGAGACCGAAGCGGCCGCCGATGACGATGGGAATCCGGCGTCCCGCCTCGTGCAACGCGGTGACAACGTCGAGGTAGAGCGGCTCGCCGGCGCTGCCAGGTTCTTTCGAACGATCGAGAACGGCAATCGCGCGCACAGTCGGCGGAAGAGATTGCACAAAACGCCCGATGTCGAACGGACGGAAGAGGCGCACGTTGACGACGCCAACGTTTTCGCCGGCCGCGTTCAACGCATCGACCGTTTCGCCGATCGTTTCGCACGCCGATCCCATCGCCACGATGACGCGCTCGGCATCGGGCGAACCGAGGTACTCGTACGGCGCGTAACGGCGACCGGTGCGCTTCGCGAAACGCTCCATCGTCTCCGCGACGATCGTGGGACATTCGGTGTAGAACTGGTTGGCCCGCTCGCGCGACTGAAAAAAGACGTCGGGATTTTGCGCCGTGCCGCGCATGACTGGATGGTCGGGCGTGAGCGCGCGTGACCGATGATCGAAGACGAGCTCCAAATCGATCATCGATCGCATCTGGTCGTCGTTCAACAGCGTCACCTTCGCCATCTCGTGCGACGTTCGGAAACCGTCGAAGAAATGAAGGAACGGGATGCGGCACTCCAGCGTGGCCGCGTGCGCGATGAGCGCGAGATCGTGCGCTTCCTGCGCGCTGGCCGAACAGAGCATCGCCCAGCCCGTGCCCCGCGCCGCCATGACGTCGCTGTGATCGCCGAAGATCGAGAGCGCGTGCGTGGCCAGCGACCGCGCCGCGACGTGAAAGACAGCCGGCGTCAACTCGCCGGCGATCTTGTACATGTTCGGAATCATGAGCAGCAGTCCCTGCGAGGCAGTGAACGTGGTCGCCAGCGATCCCGTCTGCAGCGCGCCGTGAACCGCGCCCGCCGCGCCCGCCTCGCTCTCCATCTCCACGACGCTGGGCACAGTGCCCCAGAGATTCGGCCGCTTCTGCGCCGCCCAGTCGTCCGCCCACTCCCCCATGTTCGAAGCAGGCGTGATTGGATAGATGGCGATCACCTCGCTCATCGCATACGCCACGCGCGCGGCGGCTTCGTTGCCGTCGATCATCGCGACGAGCGGTTTGGCTGGTTGCGGCAAAGTGACGAATGACGTCGGTATTTCGGCGAGCGCTGTCATGAAAAGAACGATAGTTTTGCCGCGACCATCGATTGATGACGCCCGTCATGGGGGGTGGTGATGCGTGTCACTTGGGCTCGCGAAATCGATGCTGGCCCGATCGCGATTTCCAGGCGCACTATTCGATCAGCAGCGCCTTGAAACCCGCCTGCCGAAAGTCTCGGTCACCGCTGAGTGCAACTTTGATTTTGTGCCTTTTCATGATCACAAACGACGTGCAGTCGGTCATGCCCCAGGTTTTGCCGGCGCGCTGCTCGTAGAGCTCCAGCCCTTCGTCGAACCCTGTGTCCGACATCGCCACGATCTCCGAGGTCATGTCTCTTCGGATACTCTCGATGAGCGAGCATACTGCCCTGCGCAGCAATTCCCCTCTGCTCGCAAACGCATTGAGCACCTCGGTGAGCACCATTTCGCTGGTGACGATGCGAAATTCTCCGAGAGATAAGGACACGTCGCGAGCCTTTGCGTGCAGGTTGTTCCTCGGGTTCAGAAGGGCAATCCAATAACCTGCATCCGCGAAGACCTCTGCATTCACACTCGCTGTTTGCCGTAGAGGTAGTGGTCGAGGTTCGCCGAGAGGTCAGCCGGGACGGCGTCCCAAACCTCAGGCGGCAAGCTCTCGCCCAGCTCGATGACCGACTGCCATACCGGCCTCGAGTCATATTCCCAATCGGGCGCGGCATCACGGATTTCGTCGCTCATGATCAGTCCTCAGAGTCCGAAGATACATGGTGCAAAAGCCAAGCGCGAATTTTCTACGAGGGGTGGATTTTCGCCACGAATCCTGAGGGGAACGTCCCGCAACGTCTACGAGATGTAGCCCGCCGCGATGATAAGGACTGCTGCGGCGCCTGCGATGGCTTCGCGCATGCCGATGGTCTTTGCCGCGGAGATTGCTTTCGTTTGCAGTCCGATCGCGGCGCGGACGAGGAGCATGGCCATGACGGCGATCGTGACGGCCGGTGTCAGGCTGCGCTGCCAGAGAATCGCTGCTCCGATGACTGCGGCGACGTGCAGAACGATCGTCGTTGTTCGGCGCTCGTGGCGCAGGACGGCGCGCACGAAGAGGATTGCTGGAAGAGTCAACGACGCGGCCAGGAGCGCTAGCGCGAGCGCAACTTCCCAACTCCTATGCGAAGCCACGGCGATGGCAGCGGCTGTCGTGGCGGTCGCGCACGCGCCGCAGATCTCCGCGACGAACGAACGGCCACGCTGACGAAGATCAAGCGCGAATTGAATCAACGCGAGGAGCGCGCCGGCCGCGAGCGGCAGAAGGACGCGTGATCCGCTCATCGTCACTGCCGCGAAAAGCGCCATCGCCGACGCTCCTGCGTACGCGAGCGCGAGCCATGCGCAGATCATTGTTCGCGCAAACCGTCTCCTTCGTCGAACGTCTTGCACGAAGAGTTTCAACGGGTGTCGCGCAAGGAACATCAGAACGGCCGCGGACGCAATCAGCAATCCGGCGGCCGAGGGAGCGACGAGCAGGCCGAGGACGACCGGCTCGAACAACATCGACCATCCGCCATGTTCGATAGGCAGCGCCAGCGGCCTGAGCGCGGTTTTTCGCGGGGTAGCGGATGACACCGGGCTCTGAGCAACGACACTCATGAATCGAACATAGTCAGACGACAACCATCGACTGATGACGACCGTCATGAGAATGGGTGATGCGCATCACTCGCGGGGCGCCGGCTGCAATCGAGTCCTCAAAGAACGCGCGCCAAACATGTACCGGTGTTCGCGGTCACCCGTCAGAGGTGACTCTCCGCATCGTCCGCTATGGCCTCACCGCCTATTGTGACCGCCAGGAGTCATTATGCGAACGTTCATCATTACTACCGTTCTTCTGCTTGCATCCGCGTTACCGCTGCGTTCGCAACTTACCAATACTGATTGCCTCTCCTGTCACGACAACAAGGAGCTCACCAAAGATGCCGGCGGCGGCAAGACCGTCAGCGTCAACGTCGATCCGAAGAAGTTCGCTGCATCGGTACACGGACCGCTCGACTGCACGAACTGCCACGCCGACGTCAAAGCCTATCCGCACGATCCCGCTCCGAAGGCGGTCGATTGCGCGTCCTGCCATCCCGACAGCGTTGCCGCCTGGGACACCAGCCTGCACGCGAAAGCGGTGAAGTCGGGGGTGGCCCGAGGAGCGAAGTGCGTTGATTGCCACGGTCCGGCGCATGAGGTGCTGCCGTCGTCCGATCCGAAATCGAAGACTGCGCACGGCGCCATCCCCGCGACCTGCTCGGCATGTCACGGACAGAAATTCGTGATGGCGAAGGCGGGACTCAGCAACCAGTCGGCGATCTCGTACGAGGCCAGTGTCCACGGACGGGCCGTCGCCAATGGATCGGCAAAGGCCGCGGTCTGCACCGACTGCCACGATCATCACGCCGTCCGGCCGGCGAACGATCCGCTCTCCGGCATCTTCAAGTTCAACGTCGCCCGCACCTGCGGAAAGTGTCACGCCACGACTGCCGCGCATTACGCCGAGAGCGTCCACGGAAAAGCGCTTGCTCGCGGCAACTGGAATGCGCCGGTGTGCACGGACTGCCACGGCATTCACACGATCTCCCGCGCCGGCGATGCGGTGAACGGACCGCGATCCAGCTGCGAGCGATGCCACGCCCAGGTTCGTCTCTCGAAGGAGTTTGGCGTCGCCGGAACGCGCGTGGCGACCTATCAATCGAGTTATCACGGGCTGGCGCGGCAGATGGGGTCGACGACGGCCGCCGATTGCGCGAGCTGCCACACGGCGCATGACGTGCTGCCGTCATCGGATCCGCGCTCTGCGATCAACCCGAAAAATTTGCAGAAGACGTGCGGAAAATGTCATCAGGGTGCGCAGGCCAACTTCACGCACGGCAAAATTCATCGCGTCGACGGCGATGTGAGCGATACGCCATCGCGCATCGTCACCTGGATCAAGCGGATCTACATCGTGCTGATCCTCCTGACGGTTGGCTTCATGGCGCTGCACAACGCACTGGTGTGGTGGAAGAAAGCGGTTGCGGCGCGGAAAGGACGGGGCCACACCGTCGAGCGGATGAATCTCAATCAGCGGATCCAGCACATGGTCATGGGAACGAGCTTCGTCGTCCTCGTCATCAGCGGATTCGCGCTGGCGTGGCCGAATTCGTTCTTCGGGGCTCTCTTTGGCCCAAGCGAACAGTTACGGCGGATGGTTCACCGCGTGGCTGCCGTGATCATGATGGCCATCGGGCTCTATCACCTTGCCTACATGGTGTTCACGCGCGAAGGACGCAAGGGTCTTCGCGACCTCTGGCTCCGTTTCTCCGACGCCGGCGATCTCATCGGTGTCTTCCTCTACTACCTCGGCCTCTCGAAGAAGAAGCCGCAATTCGGACGGTTCAGCTACGCGGAAAAGATCGAATATTGGGCCGGGATGTGGGGCACGATCGTCATGGCCCTGACCGGATTGATGATCTGGTACTCTGTCGCCGTCGCAACGTGGATTCCCCGCTGGTGGATCGACGTGGCCACCACCATCCATTATTACGAGGCAATTCTGGCGACCCTCGCCATCCTCGTCTGGCACTTCTACCATGTGATTTTCGACCCGGACATCTATCCGATGAATTGGGCGTGGTACGACGGGAAAATGTCTGAAGAGCAGTTCAAGGAAGAGCACCCCAAAGCAATTGAGCCCGCGGAAACGCAAACAACTACGAGTGTCGAAGGGAAAGACTAATGACGGAATCGCCCAAGCCATTGCGGCTTTCGCGCAACTTGATCAGTGAAGCAGGTCTCGGGATCGCAGTCGTAGCTCTCGCTAACCTCGGATTTCTGATTTACCTGGACACGACACGGGCAAATTCGAATCCGTACATGGGGATTCTGACCTGGATTATCGCCCCGATCATTTTCATCTTCGGCATCCTGGTTTACATCGGGGGAATGCTGCTCGAGCGCAGGCGGCGTCGCCGTCTCGCGCCGGGAGAAATTCCGCAATACCCGCGGATCGACCTCAATGAACGCCGTACTCGCGTCATTATCGTTTCCACCGCCGTCGGTCTCATTCTCTTCGTGACGATGTCCGTCATCGGCAGTTACCAGGCATATCGATATACAGACTCCGACGCCTTTTGCGGAACGGCCTGTCATAAGGTCATGACCCCTGAATACACCGCGTACCAGGCGTCGCCGCACGCGCACGTCGGCTGCGCGGGATGCCACATCGGACCGGGCGCGGGTTGGTTTGTGCGCTCCAAACTCTCCGGTTCTTATCAGTTGTATTCGGTCATCGCGCACAAATACCCGCGTCCGATTCCGAGCCCGGTCGAAAATCTCCGTCCGGCGCAGGAAACGTGCGAGCAGTGTCATTGGCCGGCGAAATTCTTCGGCGCACAATTGAAGGTATTCGACCATTACGCCTACGATGAGACAAATACGCCGAAAGAAGTGCGCATGCTCATCAAGACCGGCGGCGGCAGCGCGTCCGGAGGCCAGACGAGCGGCATCCATTGGCACATGAACATTGCCAATGAGATCACCTATGTCGCCACCGACAAACAACGGCAGGTCATTCCGTGGGTGCGCGTCAAAGACCGTCAAGGCAATATCACCGAGTACAAGGCGGCCGACTCCAAGCTGACGGATGCGCAACTTGCTACGGCGACGAAGCGGCGCATGGACTGCGTCGACTGCCATAATCGCCCCACGCACATTTATCGTTCGCCTGACCGCGCTGTCGATACCGCGATGTTCACCGGGAAGATCGACAGCACGCTGCCGTTCATCAAGCAGCAGAGCGTGGCGATCCTGGCCGCGGACTATGAATCGACCGATGCGGCGGTCAATGCCATTGCGAAGGCGATTCCTGCGTATTACGCGAAAACATACCCCGATATCTACAAGACGAAGCAACCACAGATCACCGGCGCCGCGGT
>DATAMS010000393.1:0-7822 GCA_036260495.1 Thermoanaerobaculia bacterium | reverse complement strand
GCGAGGCTTCCATCCGTACCGATTGCGCGGGGCCGGAGCCGAGGTCGCTGACGTCGATACGGAAGCGGTCGGTCAGCGAGTTGTGTCCCTCGAAGTCGGAGGTCGCCAGTGTGAAGTTGTGAATCAGAAGGCCGTCACGCTCGTTGATCTGCGTGCGGTACATGCCGGTGTCGCCTTTGAGATCGAGCCAGCGATAGCCGATCTCGAGATCAAACGGGACGACCTGGGCGTTGGCTGCGAAGGCAATCGCGAGGATCGGCAGTGAGAGCCAGTTCGCGACGAATCGTTTCATGTTCATCGCTTCCCCTACTTGAGCAGTTGCGGATCGCGGTTGGAGCCGTGGATCGCAACATGGCAGGTGGTGCAGTTTTGATAGCGAGCGAGACTGAGATTGTGGAACGAAGGCGGCTGCGAGCCGAGCGTCGTGCCACTAATCGGCGAGTGACACTCGAGACAGAGCTGCGACACGGTGGCGCGTTTCAATCGCCGCGGATTCGAGGAGCCGTGCGGCTCGTGACAGGTCATGCAATCACCGACGGCGATCGCGCCGTGCTGGAAGACGAATGGCCCGCGCTTGTCGGCGTGGCAACTGAGGCAGGGCAGCTCGCCGGCGGATGTCGTCCGCAGACTGGCGGCACCCGGACGGCCGTGCGGTTCGTGGCAGGACGAGCATTCCATCCCTCCCCTGCCGATGCGATGCGCGTACGGTTTGTTGCGGAAGGAGGCGGCCTGCGTCATGTGGCAGGAGTCGCAGAGCGCGAGCTGTTTCTTTGCCAGCAGATGCGGCGCATGCGCCTCGGACGAATGAATCGAATGACAGGTTAGGCAGTTGACGGCATCCGAGTTGGCGTGCATGCCGGCGTGACGCGAGATGCGGTCGTTGCTGATGTCGTGGCAGCTCATGCAGGTCTTGTTCGACCCGAGAAGCCCGGCCGGTTTGAAGATCTTTTCTTTGTCGCCGCCGCCTTCGATGTGCGCTTTGCCGTCGCCGTGGCATGACTCGCAGAGCGCGTTGGGCACTTCACCTTTCTTGATCTGGCCGCGTGCGTGTGCGTTGGCGGCGAAGGCTTTTGCCTGGTCGGCGTGACAGTCGCTGCATGCGGGAAGCGCGGCTGCTTCCGCGGGAGCGGCAGGCGCCGCCTGGGGAGCAGTGGATGTTGCAGGTGGAGCAGTCTGCGTGGCAGGGGCGGCCGGCTCGGGCGGCTTCTCGGGAGGTTTGTCCTGCGCGAGCGCCGGGAGGCCGAGAAGCACCACAAGCGCAAGTGCTCCAATCAGGTGAGATCTCATCGCTATTTTCCTCAGAACCGGGGGAGACGATGCCGTCTCCCCCGAGCTCAGGCGCTGGCTTACCGCGCGTGTACCTTCTCGACTGCCCAGTCCTTGCCGGTGCCATGGCAAGTTGCGCACGCCTCGGCTCCGATAGTCGAACCGGGGAATGCCGCGGTATTCAGGTACGCGTGTGCGGCTGCGTCCTTGTTGTCGTGGCATCCGAGGCAGGCTGCGGTGGCCGGGCCCTGCGGCGTGAAGTAATCGCGAAGCGTGGTGACGGAAGCGATGTTGGTCTGCTGCAGCGGCAGCGTGTAGGCCGCTGTGTTGGCGTGGCACTTCGCGCAGTTACGCAAATCGCCGGGGAAGCGAACTTCGTTGAAGTTGTTGGTCGATCCGCCGAAGCCGATGATCGTGAAGTCCTGGGTCAGCTCTTCACCTTTGTGAATGCGGTGAATCAGGCGCTGGAAGGAGACTGACTCGGCAGGTCCGAGGTTCGCCGGACGGAGCGACTGATCGCCTTCGACCGGGTTGTGGCAGATCACGCACTCTTCGATGTTGCGGCGCTGTCCGCCGTGGAGCTCGAGCGTGTCATGGCACTGATTGCACTGTGCGAGCGTCACGACGGTGCGACGCGGTGTGACCGCGCCGGTGACGGCAACGTACTTGATCGGATTCAGGGTCGATTCCTGGATGGCGATGTCGGCCTTGCCGTCGCCACGCTTGAGGGAGACGTTGCGGCGCAGGTCGGCGCTGATGGTCCATGTGCCCGACGCGTCGGCCGGAAGCGTGGCGGTGAAGGTGTAGCTGGTGGTTCCGGCTGCTGCGCTGAAGACGCCCTTCGTGATGGCGTTCTCGCGGAAGTACTTCGTGTAGTTCAGGCTGTTCCCGGCCAGAATCGGCGAGAACGTCGCCAGCTTGGTGCCGTCGACCGCGGTGCCGTCGCCGTTGGTGATCTTGAAGACGGCGGTCGGCGCCTTGCCCGGTGTCATGTTCGTGACGCTGACGACGGTGGCGTTGAGACCTTTGAGCTGCTTCGACTTCTCGGGGACGGTGTGCGCGCCCTTGATCGAGGCGTCGAATTCGAGTCCGTCCGGCTGGTGGCAGGAAGCGCAGGCATTGTCGTCAGCCTGCGGACCGGCAGGATGGTTCGCGCCGGTGACCCAATTCACATCATCGTGGCAGGAGCCGCACGCTTCGCGGCTGGGGTTCGTGTACCAGACTGCCGATCCGGCGCCTTTGTTCGTGGCGACCGTGCCTTCGTGGCAGTTCGCGCAGTTGCGAATGTCCTGCGGCAGCGCGACAGTCGAAAAATCGTTGACCGACTGGGCGTTGCCGATGATGACGTAGGGCGTGCCGGCGATGACGCTGGGGAGGTTCTCGCCGCGATGGATCTTGTGCGCCATCACCTTCATATCGACGGTGTTGCCGGTGTCCGGATCAACCGTCTGCTGCTGGTGGCAGAGGACGCAAAGCTTGAGGTCCTGGCGCGATCCGCCGTGCGCCGCGAGCTTCGACTGCGTGTCGTGGCAGTTGAGACACGTCGACGAGTCGCGCATCTTGTCCCACGTGTTCGCGGCAACAACCGCGGCGCCGTCGGGGCGGAAGTCGTACTCGAGGTTGAAGAAGTAGTTTTTGGCAAGGGCCGGGTCAATCCCGACGACGGCCGTCAGGTTGCGCGAGGCGTAGATGCCGAGGGTGTGCGTCTTCGTCTGATCGAAACCGGCCGGCAGCACCGTGGTCGAGGTGAACTTCGCGTGACCCGTCTCGAGATCCGTGAACGTTCCGGCGATGGTTCCAGCCTGCGTGGCCGACACTCCCGGGTGCGGGCTGGTCGCCGGCGTGGTCTGGACGCGCGTTCCGTACGAGGTGTAGTGACGCGTGGCCGGGTCATACCAGGCCAGCACGAAGCTGGGCGAGATCGGGCCGGGCGTCGTTTTGCCGAGGCGGTCGAGCGGCTGGTCAAGGGAGTCGGTCATGCTGAAGTCGATGACCGGCTTCCGATCGGCGCCGATCGTGATCGAGTTGACAATGATCTTCAGACCCGGGCGAATGAAGGCGAGATCGCTCGCGGTCGCGTAGGCCTCGATCTGGCTCGGCGAAAAGCGGGGTTTCGCGGTTGGGGGCGCGGGCGCAGCGGCCCTCGTCCGTGTGTCGGTTGCCGATAGCGGAAGCGCAAGCAACGCGGCGGTTAGAAGCATCAATGTGGCGCGCCTGATCAGGTTGTTCATTCGGTCCTCCAAACGACCGTTACGTTCATGTGAGACATCACGCGCATACGGTAGGGCCAACGGGAACGACCGAGTATGCGCCGCACCACTGCTGTCGTGTGACACGCGTCACCGCGTTTCGTGACCGTAGCCGCTGAGTGCCGGACACCGGCGCCCGTATCGTGCGTCGTCATGAAACGAACAACGATCGGCTTGCCCATCATCTTCTTTTTTGTATCCGCCGTCTGTTTATTTGCTGGAATTCTGGATGGCCTTCTGTTTGCCCCTGCCGAGCAGCACATGGGCCAAGTGCAGCGAATCATGTACATCCACGTTCCCACGGCCTGGACCGCGATGCTCGTTCTGACCTGGGCCTTCCTCTGCGCGGTGATCTTTCTCTTCCGCGCGAGCTGGCGCTGGGACAGCCGGCTCGAGGCCGCGCTCGAGGTCTCGGTCCTCCTCTGTTTCCTTCTTTGTGTTCAGGGATCGATCTGGGCCAAACCGACGTGGGGCGTGTGGTGGGATTGGGATCCGCGGCTGACGACGACTGCCGTATTGCTGATGGCCTTCGTCGGAATCGTGGCGCTGCGGCACTTCCTCGCCGACGCGGCACAACGCGCGACATGGTCCGCGGTTGCGACGATCATCGCTTATGTCGACGTCCCGATCGTCTACTTCTCGGTGAAGTGGTGGAACTCGCTTCACCAACAGCCGTCGAGCGCATCGACGATCTCTCGCGACTTCCTCATCCCGCTGATGCTCAATTTCGCAGGGATGCTCTTTCTCGTCATCGGCCTGATGACGCTCCGCGGCCGCACGGCGCTGCTCCGTCTCGAAGATGAGATGTTGCCACCGCCGCTCCCCGCACCCATTCAGACGGAGGTGATGGCATGAACGGCATCGTTACCGGAGGCTGGAACTTCGTTCTGGCCGCATACATCGTGACCGGGTCAGTCCTGGTCGCTTACTCGATTCACACCATCCGCGAGCTGCGGCAAAAACTGCAGATCCGCGCAGCACTCAACCGAGTCACGAAAGGAACGTCATCATGAGCAACGAACCGAAACCTTCCCGCTTCTCCGCCCGCGCCGGCTTCTTCCTCGGCGTCGCAACCGCCGCAGTCATCGGCGCTCTCGCCTTTGCCGCCGTCCGCTACGACGGCAATTCAAAAGCAGCGGTCGCTGCACCAGTCACGCAGGTCGCCGCCTCGGCCGCGACGACAGAAACGTTCCCGCTCGCCGAGCACGTCGCCGCAATGACCGGAACGCAGGAAGGCGTGGTCGCACCAACCGCGCCGCTGCTGGTTTCGCCGAAAGCGCCGGCAACGACTCTCCTCTCCGGAACGATCGAGCTCGATCCATCCGCCACCAGCGTCTCCGGACCGGTGACGGTGTTCGTGATCGCCCGCGACAAGAAAGGCAAAGGCCACCCAATCTTCGCCAAGCGCCTCGACGTCGCCTCCTTCCCCACCAAATTCACCCTCGGCCCCCAGGACTCCATGATGGGCGGCGCCCCACCCGACACGGTCTCCGTAGAAGCCCGCATCGACCTCGACCACGACGCGATGACCAAAGAGCCCGGCGCCCCGCAAGCGAAGATCGAATCGGTCTCGATGGGCAGCAAGGATTTGACGCTGACGTTGAAGCCGTAAGGGGTTTTTTGTCACGCAGAGACGCGGGGTAGACAGTTTCTACTTCGTGTCTTCGCGTCTTCGCGTGAGAAGAGTCTTGTCTCGCGAAGACGCGAAGGCGCGAATCAGCGAGTCACGGCTGCCGGAAAAGCAAAGCAAAAGCCTGGCGCTAGTGCGAATGCACACACTGTTTCCCGTACGGAGCGTATTATCACGGAAAAGTTGAGGTTTGTCCGTAGCTATTATCGTGCTCGACCACGTAGGTCAAACGAGAACCGCGCCATTACTGACCGCGAAGGGATGTCATGCATACATTTACCCGCTCAGCAATGATCGGATCGCTGCTGTTACTCACGATTGCCAACACGGGAACGGGTTCGGAAACGAAAAAAACAACGAGCAAACACCCAACGGTACATAAGTCCGAGAAGCCTCTCAAGTTTCCTGAACGCCGCAAGTATCAGCACAACGACAAGATCGACGTTCTCTACGACAAGTTCACCGATAAGACAACACTTGCGATCAATTACCCGGGCGGCATGAAGATCGACCACACGAACTTGGAAATCGGCTTTTTGTTTGAATTTTCCGGCCGATCGCTCGCTCAACAAGTTCGTCCTTCGAGCAAACTGACACTGATGATCGATAGCAAGTCAGAAAACTGGGAGTACTTGCAGTTTGGTCACGATCTCGACTTCCTTGTCGACGGCGAACGAATGTCGATCGGAACACTTGATCACGATGGAAGTGTAGGGGAGGGCTACGTCCTCGAATTTATGGCAGCACACATTTCAGTCTCACAGTTCCTAAGGCTAGCAAACGCCAAAACCATAGAAGGTAAGCTCAGCACTACGGAGTTTTCGCTATCGAGCGACCAGATTGAGACGATTAAGGACTTCGCATCACGACTGTCTGGCGGTACTGTCGATGAAGCGATGGACCCCATCAAGCTCATCCAGCAATGATGGGGATCCCAGCCTTCGGGTACTTCGATGGCCAAGGTGCAAACTACCCGGAGCGCTGCAAGCGGGCCTCTGCTCGCCCAAGCAAGTCGATGTTCGTCGCCGGCACCTCATTTCAACCGGCCCTGCAGCTCTGAACCGTGGGGAATGTGAATATCATGTCCCCCGCATGACTGACCACGAAGAAGAGCAGACGGAAGTGCCGGAATCGGAGTTGATTCGGGTTCGGCGGGAGAAGCTTGGGCGCATCGTTGGATTGGGGTTTGATGCGTATCCGACCAAGGCCGATGTCGATACCAACATCGCCGCGGTCGTGAAGGCGCACGGCGGCAAAACGCGTGAGGAGCTCGAAGCGGCCCCGGTAACCGTAAAGGTCGCGGGGCGCATCATGGCCATTCGCGAGTTCGGGAAGACGGCGTTTGTCGTTCTTTCCGAGAGGACGGCGCGCATTCAGGTGTATTGCCGCAAGGACATTCTGCCGGAGCGCGAGTGGGCGTTGTACGAGAACCTCGATACCGGCGATTGGGTGGAGGCGTCGGGCTCGCTTTTCCGCACGAAGACCAACGAGCTTTCCGTCAAGGCCGCGCACCTCGGATTTCTCGTCAAGGCGCTGCGGCCGCTGCCGAGCAAGTGGCATGGGCTGACCGACGTCGAGCAGCGCTACCGGCAGCGCTACGTCGATCTGATCGTGAACGACGGCGTCAAGGCCACGTTCGAGACACGGGCGAAGATCGTGCGCAGCATCCGCAACTACTTCGACACGCACGGCTACATCGAGGTGGAGACGCCGATGATGCAGCCGATCGCCAGCGGTGCGGCGGCGCGGCCATTTCGCACGCATCACAACGCGCTGGATATCGATCTCTTCATGCGCATCGCGCCGGAGTTGTACCTCAAGCGACTCATCGTCGGCGGGCTTTCGCGCGTGTACGAGATCAACCGCAACTTCCGCAACGAAGGGGTCTCCACGCAACACAATCCCGAGTTCACGATGCTGGAGTTTTACGAGGCGTACGCCGACTACAACGATCTGATCGCGCTGACCGAGGAGTTGCTGAGCGATCTGGCGGCCGAGGCGTGCAATAGCGAGACGGTTGCATTCCGCGGCAACGAGATCCGCTTCACGAAACCGTTCGCGCGCTACACGATGAAGGAAGCGATCGCGCACTTTGGCTCGATCGATCCGGCGGACATCGAAGATCGCGGCAAACTCGAAGCGCTGGTCGCCGCACGCGCGCATCGCGATCCGGCGGACATCGCGAAGATGAACACGGGCAAGCTGATCGCGGAGCTGTTCGAAGCGGTCTCCGAGGAGCATCTCATCCAGCCGACGTTCATCACCGATTTCCCGACCGAGGTTTCGCCGCTGTCGAAACAGAGGCGCGATGATCCGGAGATCGTCGAGCGATTCGAGCTCTACATCGGCGGGATGGAAGTTGCGAACGGTTTCTCGGAGCTGAACGACGCCGATGAGCAGGACCGGCGCTTCCGCCAGCAGCTCGGCGAGCGCGAAGCCGGCGACGACGAGGCCATGCAGATGGACGAGGATTACGTCAACGCTCTCGAGTACGGGATGCCGCCAACCGCCGGCGAAGGCATCGGCATCGATCGTCTGACGATGATTTTGACGGACTCGCCGTCGATCCGCGATGTGATTTTGTTTCCGCTGATGAGGCCTACGCGGGAGTAGGTTGTCGGGGGTCGGGGGTCGGAGAGCCATGATTAAGTTGCCTTCTCGCCATCTACGACCCCCC
>DATAMS010000390.1:0-5562 GCA_036260495.1 Thermoanaerobaculia bacterium | reverse complement strand
GGCGGCGGGCTACACCGGCGACTCTTTCGGAGAATGAAATGGATCAAAACGAGCCATTGACGACAATCGGCCAGCCGGTACCGGAACTGCCGGTAGCGGACGTGGTACGGGCGCAGAATTACTATCGTGATGTTCTCGGCTTCGAGATCGGATGGCTCTATCCCGGAAATGAGATCGGCGCTGTCTCACGTGGCAATGCGGCCATCTTCTTCCGAAAACGCCAGGAACCTTTTGAGCCGGCGGTTCATTGGATATTCGCTGAAAAACTCGACGCCACTTATGAGGAGCTCCAATCCTCAGGCGCGAAAATCGTCGAGCCGCTGGAGAAAAAGCCCTGGGATCTGCGGCAATTCACCGTCGAGGACCTGGACGGAAACCGTTTCTATTTTCACTGTGATTGAGTCGCAGCCGCGTCACTTGATCTCGAACGTCAGCGTGCTCGTGTCGACGAGCCAATGCTCCGGCTGTTGCGGATCGGGACGCCGATACGTCGCCGTGACCATGTAACGGCCCGGCTCTCCGTACGGAAAGTCCATGCCTCCATCCGGATCGGCAACACCGCTGGCGATATGGCCCGCACCGGCGCGGTAGAGCTCCATCGGAAGGTCGAGAAGTGGTTTTGGCGTCCCCTTGGCGACGACGATGAACCGCATTTTGTCGCCCTGCTTCATATGCGGCCTCGGCCCGTTCCATCCCTGCGGGTAAATCTCCAGGCCGAGGCCGGTGGAGCGCTGCCAGTCGGCGCGCGGAGTGACCGGGCCGCAGAACAGGAGCGTTTTGGCGTGCTCTGTCCGCGTCTCGTTACCGCTGACTACTGGCTTGAGCTCGACAGCGGCCATGACCACTTCCTCTTGGTCAGGCACGTTCGCGCTGAAGTCGAGCGAGTGAGGGCCTGCGACGGCCGGTGTGACGATCACTCTCTCTCGTTGCTGATCCACATGCGCATCCTTGACGCGATCGATGCTGATGGTCTCGCCGAGGTTGGGGAAATCGGTGCCGCGCGTAGCGTGAAGAGTGATCGCGCCGCAATCGCCCTCCGGAACGATGTACGTCTGTGCGAATGCCGCAGGAGCGAGAGTCAACGCAACGGCAACAGCGATGTGTTTGATCATTTTTGTGTCTCCAGGTCTTACGACGGGCGAAGGGGTTCGATGTTACGACAGGGCAGGCTTGGTCCCCTTTTTATCCGCAGATGACGCAGATGAGCGCAGATCTTTTCTGATCATCTGCGAACATCTGCGTCATCTGCGGATAAGACCCTTCGTCAAATCCGCAGCGCCGTCCAGTCGTCCGCTACACTTCCGACCAATGACCGAAATCGCGACCATAACCATCCTTGAGCTGTCGCGCCTTCTTTCCGATCAGAAAATCACCAGCCGGCAACTGGTCGAACAATCCCTTACGGCGATCAAAGACCCGCAAGGAGAAGGCGCGCGCACCTTCCTCGTCGTCCATGAGAATGAGGCGCTTGCTGCCGCCGATCGCGTGGACGCGCAGCGGCGCGCTGGCGCGAGACTTCACGCTCTTGCCGGCATCCCGATCTCGATCAAGGACCTGTTCGACGAGGCCGGCGTCGTGACGCTCGGCGGTTCGAAAGTGCTTATCGGAACGCCGCCGGCGACGCGCGACTCCATCGTCGTCGAGCGATTGCGAAACGCCGGCGCAATCATCATCGGCCGCACCAACCTCACCGAGTTCGCCTTTTCCGGCCTCGGCATCAACCCGCATTACGGGACGCCGGAAAATGTTTTCGATCGAGCAACTGGGCGCATCCCAGGAGGCTCATCATCGGGTGCCGCGATCTCGGTCACCGACGGCATGGCCGCCGGCGCGATCGGAACCGACACGGGCGGATCGGTCCGCATTCCTGCCGCGCTCAATGGCCTGGCCGGATTCAAACCGACCGCTCGACGCGTCCCGCGCGAAGGTGTGCTGCCTCTGTCGTCCACGCTCGATTCGGTCGGACCAATCGCCAAGAGTGTCGCGGATTGCGCATTACTCGATCAGGTGCTGTCAGCGGAGGCGGACGCTGTTTCCGCAGCCGCTGATCTGCGCGGACTGCGTTTCGCAGTGCCCAAGACGGTGTTCCACGACGACTTGTCGCCGGCTGTCGCCAAATGCTTCGCAACGGCGCTTCATCGATTGGCAGCTTCCGGCGCAACGATCATCGAACTGCCAATGACCGAATTCGCACAGGCCGCCGCGGTGAATCCACGCGGCGCACTGACCAGCGCGGAAGCCTTTTCGTGGCACCGCCAACGAATCAACGATAAGGCCGCTCAATACGACCCGCGCGTCCTCGCTCGCATCCGTCCCGGCGAAACGGTCACGGCGGCTACTTACAACGAGCTCTTGCAATTACGCGAACGCTTCATCCAATCGATTAACGCCGCCGCCAGCGGCTACGACGCCATGCTGATGCCCACAACTCCCGACACCGCACCAACGATCGCCGAAGCCAGCAAAGACGACGAGACCTACTCCCACCTCAACGGCCGCATGCTCCGCAACCCCTCAATCGTCAACCTCTTCGACGGCTGCGCTCTCTCAATCCCCTGCCACGACCCCGGGACCGCACCAGTCGGTCTCATGATCGCGGGCACGCAGAACACCGACCGCAAGATTCTGGCGATCGGGCTGGCGGTGGAGCGGAGTTTTTCGGAGGGGACGTAGCCGGACGATCCGCAGATGACGCAGATGTAACAGATGTGGCGAACCTGGATCTTCGGGACAGTCGTCATCTGCTCTGGTTAGCGCCCGCCCCCACCCGCTCTAAACCTCAACGCGCTCCCGATCACGGCGAGGCTACCCACGATATTTGCGGCCATGCCGATGATCAATGGCCATTGGCGGATGCGGATTCCGTAGATGAGGTAGACGATCTGGCCGCCGAGGAAGAGGGCGTAGGTCAGGATGGAGACGTCGTCGGAGCTGCGGCGCTTCCAGATTCGCAGTGCTTGCGGAATGTAGGCGGCGCCGGTGGCGACACCGACGACGGAGACGAGCCAGGCGAGGATCGAATCGAACATGACCATAACGCGGACGATATGACGAATCGGGGATACGCGTCTTGCAGAACCCTGCGTTACCATTCCCGCCCGCGACCACCACGAGCAAAGAGAGAAATCACCATGTCACGACTACGCGTCCTCAGTTTTTCGACCTCGATCGACGGGTTTGGTGCGGGGCCGGATCAGGATCTTCAGAACCCGCTCGGTGTTGGCGGGCCGGAGATGTTCGATTGGTTTTTTCATACGCGAACGTGGCAGCAGCAGCATGGCAAGGACGCAGGCGAGACCGGAGCCGACAACGATTTCGCGGCACAGAGTTTCGACAACATCGGCGCCTGGATCCTCGGGCGCAACATGTTCGGGCCGGTCCGCGGTCCGTGGCCTGACGACGAGTGGAAAGGTTGGTGGGGCGAGGAGCCGCCGTATCACGTTCCCGTCTTCGTGCTCACGCATCATCCGCGCGCGCCGCTGGCGATGAAAGGCGGCACGGAGTTCCGATTCGTCACTGATGGGATTGAATCGGCACTGCAACAAGCCCGCGACGCGGCGCAAGGCAAGGACATCCGCCTCGGCGGCGGCGTCGCGACAATCCGGCAGTACCTGCAAGCCGGTCTGATCGATGACCTGCACCTCGCCATCTCCCCTGTTTTGCTGGGCCGAGGGGAACATCTCCTCCACGGCATCGACATGCGCGCCCTCGGCTACGAATGCACGAAACACGTAGCCGGCGAACGCGCAGCCGCGCATGTCATTTTGCGCAAACGTGGGTGAACTTCAAGAATCGCGTCCGCGTCACCGGCGGGACGCGCTGCGCCTTAGAAGGGCAGTTTCCTAATGATGTTCTGAGAACGTGTTCGATGTCCCATTCCTCGTCGCAGGTATTGTCACGACTTCGCCCATCGTAATCGTGACCCTGTCCTCGATCCGCAGAGCGATGTTTGCGTGCGTCACTTCGCTCGCCTTCAAACGCAGGTGCTCCAACGTCGCCGATCCGAAGCCAGCGAGCGTCACTTCTACTCGATAGAGTCCGTCGTCGAGAGCGGCGATCTTAAAGGCACCTTTCACATCCGTAATCGTCGTGAGCTCGCGCTTCGATCCCTCGTTTCGTACCGTGATGGTGACTCCTGGGAGTGGTGCGCCCGCGAATTCAACCACTCCCGCAAACACCGCCGGCTGCGGAGTGGCGACTCGTTCGATTTCGAGTTTGACCTTCGATCCATGGGTGTTGAGCCGCGGCTTCTCGGAGGTCCTGCCGAATGCAAATGCCGGCAGAGTGCAAAGCGCTGCGATCAACGCCGCCGCTGCGCGAGAGGCTCGCTGCTGCATCGCCCGAAGTCCTGTCGGGCAATCGCGGGTAATCACTGTCCCGTCAGCGCGGCGATACAGACGTACGCAAACGCGCCCTTCCGTCCGCAGGAGGAGCTCGCGCACTTCGAAGCGCGTCATCTCCGCGAAGTTGTAGACATTGAGGCTGCAGAGCGCGCAATGGCGCACACATGCATCGCCAGCCATTCCCTCCCAGGAGGCTTTGCACGGCGTGGCGATGCGGAGACTTCCCAATCTGTCTTGTGCCTTCGACATGGCGTGCCTCAGAGTGTAGAGCGCGATGAGCGATCCGCCTGTGAACGACGAGGAACGATAGGAGTGCCGAGCGTCTCGCTCGCGGCGGCGAGGCGTCTCGCCTCGGCGTCATGAGCAGATTGTCCGCTCCTCGACCGAACGACTGCACGTGGAGTTGTTTTATCGTGATCGAACAAAACCACCGCCGGGCGAGGACGCCCGCCGGCCGCAGGCGAGACGCCCGCACTCCTTGGGAGGCATCCATGAACCTCGAATGGCTGAGCATTCTCATGACCCGTGAATTGTCGGCGTTCTCGCGTGAGCTCGACCTCTTTGACGATGAGTCGTTGATCTGGTCGACCGTTCCGGGGATCGCCAACTCCGCGGGCAACCTGGCGCTTCATGTGTGCGGAAACCTTCAGCATTTCATCGGCGCTACTCTTGGCGGCACCGGCTATGTGCGCGATCGAGAGCGCGAGTTCAGTGCTCGCGGGATCGCGCGCGCCGAGCTTCAGGCCAACCTTGCCACGACCAGCGATGTCGTCCGCGTGGTTCTGCCCAAACTCTCGGGGATGGATTTCAACGCCGGCTTTCCCGAGCTTCCGGGCGACCTGAGGGTACCCTCCGGTCTTTTCCTGATGCACCTCTCCTCGCATCTCGCCTTTCACCTCGGGCAGGCCGGATATCTTCGAAGGGTGCTCACCGGAGAGAACCCGCAGAGCAGTGGTGCGATGGCCATTCGTGCCCTCGCCATCGAGCCATCGTCAACCGTCTGATGCTGGCATTTGCACCAGCGACGACCCTGGGTGGTCCCGGAGACTACCGAGGTAGATCCTGAGACTACGGGGGTAGTTGTAGCGACTACCGGGGTAGCTCCAGAGACTACTGTGGTAGCTCCAGGGACTACTGGGGTAGCTCCAGGGACTACCGGGGTAGATCCACAGACTACCGGGGTAAATCCACAGACTACCTGGGTAGATCCACAGACTAC
>DATAMS010000389.1:0-5213 GCA_036260495.1 Thermoanaerobaculia bacterium | reverse complement strand
ACCAGCGACTCCCGCACGAATCGCCCCCCAAAAAACCTCTTGCCTCTTACGTAACGTGAGGTTCTATCTTGTCGTTCGTGCGCACGAACGATCACGATTTTGAGGAGGTTTCATGACGCGCTCCGGCCTTTGGCGGGTGGGCGAATTGGCGAAGCGGACCGGCGTTTCTGTTCGGACCTTGCATTGGTACGAAGAGATCGGGCTGATGGCGCCATCGCAACGCTCCGAGGCGGGGCACCGGCTGTATGCGGCGGAAGATCTCGGCCGCCTGCAGCAAATCCGGTCGCTGCGTCAGCTCGGATTCTCGCTCGACGAGATCCGTGCCTGTCTCGGTGAACGGCAGTTTTCACCGCAACAAGTGATCTCTCTCCACCTCGGGCGGCTCGATCAGGAGATCGCGTTGCAGCAGCAACTGCGCGCCCGTTTGGAATCGATCGCTGCGCGGTACGGCGCGGCGGAGGCTGTCTCCGCCGAAGAATTCATTCAAGCAATCGAGGCAATGACGATGATGGAAAAGTACTACACGAAAGAACAGTTGGAAGAGCTCGAGCAGCGCAAAGGCGTCCTCGGCGCCGATGCAATCAAAGCAGTCGAGCAGGAATGGCCGCAGCTCCTGGCCAAAGTCCGCACGGAGATGGAGAACGGTACTGATCCGGCCGATCCGCGGGTGCAGGCGCTGGCGAAGCGATGGACGGAGTTGCTGCAAGCCTTCAGCGGCGGCAATCGTGAGATCGAGAAGAGCGCCGCGAACATGTATCGGAACGAGCCGGGTGTGGCGCAGCAGTACGGGCTCGATCCGAAGATGTTCCCGTACATCCAGAAGGCGATCGACGCGGGGAAGTAGTTCTTGTTTTTGATGTGAGGGCCGGCCCTTCATCCGGCCTTCGGCCACCTTCTCCCCATCTGAAAAGCGATGGGGAGAAGGGGCTCGATTTGCATAGCGCGCGTAATTACTTGCGATTGGAACGCTGCCGCGAGGCTCGGTCATTGGGGGGTTCTCAGAACTAACTCGACGAAAGAAAAATCGAGCGCGTACGTTGCGTGCAACAAGATCGACTGCGAAATGGGGAAGTGCCTGAGGTTGAACCGTTGTTGCTCTCCCTGAGCCAATGGCGTAGTTTAGAGAACGTGCAGTTCATCGAAACCCGAGCATTCACGAGAAGGGTTGTGGAAGCGATCTCCGACTTCGAATATCGAAAGATTCAGGAGGCGCTCCTACGAAGACCAGCACAGGGAGATGTAATACGAGGCAGTGGCGGCGTGCGGAAGCTTCGAGTTGGATACGAAGGACGAGGGAAACGTGGAGCATTCCGGCTTATCTACTACTGGCACCCCATCCGCGAGATTTTCTTGATGCTTTTTCTTTACGCGAAGAACGAGCAGAACGATCTATCTCCTGAACAGGTGCGGGCATTAGCAACGGCAGTCAGGCAGGAGTTCAAATGAAAAAGCAGGACTTCGACGAATTGATTGAAAGCGTCCGCGAGGCAGGAAAGATCCTTCGCGGGGAAGCCAAACCCAGCCGGGAGTTCACGTTCACACCCGAAGATGTTCGAGCGATTCGTACCAAACTGCGCAAATCGCAGGATGAGTTCGCGATGATGATTGGCGTGAGCGTGTCGACACTTCGAAATTGGGAACAGGGTCGTCGTCAACCCCACGGACCTGCTCGAGCGCTGCTCAAAGTCGCCTCCGAAAACCCTAAAGCGGTAGAGAGGGCGCTGGGCAGCCACTGACAACTTGTCGCTCTTCGATCGGCCTCGAGAGGGTCAGTGTCCCCTCTCGTTCCAGCACAGCCTCCAACTCCGCGAGCCGCCGCGCGTCGAGGTATTCAACCGCCATCGCTTCGAAGAGAAGCTCGACTCCGGCTCGATGGCGGCGGGTGAGTGCCGCAGGCGGAACGAGCCCTCGCGCGCGCAGCGCGTACGCGAGTCCCAGTGCGGGAGCGTTTTTCGACAGACGTTGAGGGAGCGCGGCCAGAGAGGGCGAAAAAACATCGGGCACGTCGTCTCTTGCAGTGAGAATTCGCCGACGCGTCCGATTCTTCGACGCCACCGTTTCGACGATGCGGCTGCGCGCTTCGGGCAGGAAGTAGATGGCGCGGACGGAATCGCGCATCTGGCCGATGCGATGGGCGCGGCCGTTGCGCTGATCGAGTTTCACCGGGTTCCAGGGGATGTCGTAGTGGACGACCACGCCTGCCCGCTGCAGGTTCAGGCCTTCGGAGGCAAGATCGGTTGCGACAACGAGGTCGATGGCGCCGCGGCGAAAGGCTTCGATTGCGCCGCGGCCGTCGCGTGCGGTAGCCAGTCCGCAACGAAGGCGCCGCGCCAGTGCGCGTGCGGTCGCGGCGGAGCCGGTGAAGATCAGGGTCGCATCATTGGTCAGCGCTGATTCGAGCAACGATGCTTTCGCATCTCCGGCTTGCTCGACGATGACGCGGATCTCGTCGAGAACGCGCAGTTCGTTTCGGATTGCCTCGAGATCGACCCCCGATGCCGGTGCGAGCAGATCCCAGAAAAGGATCTGCTGGAACCCATCGGCATCTTCGTCGGCGGCGAAGGCTTGCCGGTAGTCGCGGCGCGAAAGAGAGCGGCCGCTTTCGATGACGCGCTCGTAGAAGTGGCGTTGGCGGCGCACGGATTCGAGGAGCGCGGCGGGGCTCGACTCCAGACGTCTCCCTAGAAACTGCCGCAGCAATGGCGCGCTGGAGCTGAGCGGAAACTGCAGCGCGCCGATCGGCGTACCGATCAGCGGATGGCGGATGACGCGGCGGTCGAGCGAGCCGAATCGCAGCTCCGGCGGCAGCACGTCGCGCTCGCGGCGGATGACCAGCTCGCGAACGATGACATCGAGTGCCCGCGCGTCGCGGCTGGCGAATGCGTCATCGATCGATGCCACGCCGCGCAGGCGCAACGCATCGTCCGCGGCGATGAGCGAGATGAGCGCGAGAAGATTGCCGGCCGAATTGCAGACCGGCGTAGCGGTGACGAGCAGAAGGCGCGCGCAAACGGAGCGGCGCGCCAGCGCGCACCAGCGTTGCGTTTGACGATTGCGGAAGGCATGGGCTTCATCGACGACGATGAGCCGGTCGCCATCGCCGATGATCGGGTCACCTGCGAGCGCGTCGTGTGTGATGACGCGCGCATCGACCGCGAAGTCGCGCAACGTCTCCCGCCATTGCACGACCAGCGATGCCGGGACGATCATCTCCACGTCTGATCCGCGATGCTGAAAATGCGCGGCCACGCTCGCTGCGACGAACGACTTGCCGAGGCCGACGTCGTCCGCGAGGATGGCTCCGCCGTAGCGGGCGATCAGCGATAGCGCCCGCGTGACCGCTTCGCACTGATGCGGCGCGAGATCAGGCATCGCCGGCGAAACCCAAACGTTTGTGAAGGAACGCTGCCAGCCGCTCATGCTCGCTGCTGGAAACGCCGTAGAGCGCGGCGACGGTTCGATCGATCTCCTGCATCGCCGCCGGACTCTCCGCAGCGCGCCGCGCGGCGCGGAGCAGGCGGGTCCAGGAAGCGCTCTCGCGTACCACGTTCGGAAGCGGCAGACGCGCAATTGTTTTTCCGAAATAGCGAAAGTACGAATCCTTGGCGCGCTCGGCGATGGAGATGGCCAGAACGTTGACGATCGTCGAGTTCAGAAGCGCGGCGATGACATGCGCTTCGTCGAGCGTAGCCGCATCGAGCGCATACAACGTCTGGTTGGGAACGAGCGGAATGTTGCGATCGTCGAGGCGAATGGAATCTTCGAGGACGGCGGCGCAAAGACCGCGCGAAAGATCTTTCCAGACGACCTTGATGCCGACGTGCTCGGGCCGCACGTACGACAACTTCAGCGACTCGACCTCGACGCCGCGCGCTTCGGCAAAGCGCTCCACCCAGCGCGGCGGATTCGGCCAGCCGCCGACGGGAGGCCAGAGCATCCACATCGGCTCGCCGGTCGTCCAGCGGCGCACGTCACGGCCGCGCACGCAACGGCAGACGGCGCTGAGCGGAACGTGAATGCCGTCGATGGTCTCGAGTGTGTTCGAACGGACGTGCGCGACGTCGAGAAAAAACGAACCGTTGTCGCCGGTCTTGACGCCCATCACCGGCACGCGGCCGAGGGTTTCGGCGAGCAATGCGTGCGATGCATGAATGCGCGCGACGATCGCGTAAATATCGGGCGGCAGCAGCGACCACTCGGAACCTCGCAGCGTCAGCGCATCGCGGGAAACGGAGAACGACTCGCCGGCCGCGGTCACGGAAATGCAGGGCGACGGAGCTGCGCCATTACGCCGCGCCAGCGTCATGCCGAGCGGAAAGGTGTCGGCATCGAAGTGCCGCTTCATATCGGACGACCAATCGTCGAGCGCGACGACATTCGCTGCCGACGCGCGACGCAGCGGCGCGGCGTAGCCGGCGTTGAGGAGTTTCGCGGGCACGAGCAGCGAGACGATTCCGCCCGGCGCCGCCAGCGAAAGCGCGCGCTCGACGAACGCAATCGAAAGGTCGGGCTGATGAAACGCCGAGGCGCCGCGCACGCCGTCGCCGTGAAAAAGCGGGAAACGTTCGGCGTACATCTTCTTCGCCGCCGGCTCGATGCGGTTGTTGCGCACCCATGGCGGATTGCCCACGACGACGTCGAATCCGCCGCGCGACATCACGTGCGCGAAGTGGACATCGAAGGAGAAGAAGCCGATCTCGCCGTCGTCGATGCGATCGAGCAGGCGCCGGTTCGCGCCGATGCGCTCGTACAATTCGCGGCATCGCTCGATGTTCAGCGCGCGCATGCGTCCGAAGAGATCGCGCTGCGGCGCGCAGAGCTCCTCCTGCTCGCGCTCGTCGAGGTCGATCGCTTTCGCGACCAGCTCCGCGGCGAGACGGCCGTCGTTCGCGCGGATGAGGCGCGCCACCGAAGCGCGCTCGCGATGAGGCGCGTTTCGGTAGCGCGTGATGAGATCCGACTGCGCGCGCAACGCATAGATCCATTCGCGATAGATGTCGCCGCGGTTGTCGCCGAGAAAATCGGTCGGGCTGAGGAGCGAGTTGCCCTGCAGAATGTTGCGATCGAGATTGGGCAACGGCTGGATGCTGTCGGCCGAGGCATCCGTCTGCGCGACGATGGCCAGCCACAATCGCAGTTCGCAGAGACGTACGGCTTCCGGTTTCAGATCGACGCCATACAGCGAACGCTCGACGATGCGGCGGCGGAGATCG
>DATAMS010000353.1:0-11540 GCA_036260495.1 Thermoanaerobaculia bacterium | reverse complement strand
AAAATCGTCAGCGCCGGCACGCACTCGGTCAGAAGGCGATAACCGAAACATGTGCCGCCCCACCACGACCACCACTTCGCATAAAGCAACGGTGTCAGAAGGACGCCGGCAGCCAACGCGACCAGCAGCGGATCGCGCCGGGGATGACGCACGATGATGGCGATCATCACAAAGCTGAAGATGAAGAGCGGCGTAAATACGAAGAGGCCGCGATTCGGACTGAAGAAAATTCCGAGGAGACCCGGACCGATGCGGCCAATGAACCAGTTGCCGGCGGAGTATTGGCCGAGATTCGTGATCGAGCCCCAGTAATGAAAGGAGTACCACGACATCAGCCCGGCCGGAATCGCGGCGCAGGCCGCGAATCCGAGGAACGCACGGCGCTCGCGCAGGAGCACGTACAGCGCCAGCGGCAAAACGATTAATAGGTTCGGCGGACGGTTCCAAACGGCGAAGCCGAGGAAGAGTCCGGACAGCGCGATGCGTGCGGACGCCGAGGGTGGTGCGAGCAGCCAGATCGCGATCGTGAGAAACAGTAGCGACGGCCCGTGCTGCCAGATGCCGCGCGCGGCGACGCTGAACGCGGTCGTGCACACTGCATAGACGATCGTTGCTCCGATCGCCGTCGATCGTCGTACGACGAAGCGCGACAGCGCCAGAAAGAAGAATGCCACCGACGCCGCGGTGACGATGCTGGCCGAGATCATCGAAAGCATCGAGCGGTGAACGGCGTCGAGCGGAATGCCGCGCCACTCCGCGATGCGGTACGCAGGGATGTTGAAGAACCCCGGGACGATCGGATAGCCGGAAACGGTGTGCCCGGCAACTCTGTGGAACCAGTATGCGCCCGGGGTCTCCAGGCCATCGAAGTAGAGGCTGTGATTTCGCTCGATGGCCAGCGGCAGCAGCTCGGCCGGAGTCGTGTCGCCGCCAGCGGCAGAGAAACGGTAGCGATAGTGATAGACGTAAGCCGTCAGCGATAACGCGAACAGCGCCAGGGCGATCCAGCCGCGTTTCATCGTGTGTCCTTAGCATAGAGGACGGAGCCGGTGAAGTCGTCGCGGCGGATTTCTTTGAGACGATTGCGTGAGAAAAGGAGATCGTGATGCAGGCCGATGAATGGTTCGCGATCGTTGATGAGAACGAAGTCGCAGCGGTCGTAGACATTCCGCGCAATCGGTTCGAACGTGTCAGTGTGCCGTAACGTTCGATAGAAGCTCAGGGACGGCTCGTAGATCCAATCGGCACAGATACGGCCGTGCGGCGAACGTCCGCTCGCGGTGTCGAACATGCTCTTCGTAGCGGCGTCGTAGCGCCACTCGTAAAAGTACGTTCCTTCGATTTGCGCGCCGTACGCACCGATGAGTGCCAGCAGCGGGACAAGAAAAACACGCTGGCCAAGCTCCGCGGCGCCTGTCGCGAGAACGAGCGTGATCAGGACAACGAGATACAGCCCCGTGCGTGGCACTGGATAGAGAATGCCTCGGATGAGATGCGCGGCCACGATCTCCGCGAGCACGATCGCCAGCGCCGTGCCGAAGAAACGGCACAGCGGCGTTCCCTTCCAAATTGCTGCGACGGCCGCGCCTGCAGCGACGGCGAGCGCTGGAAGCGCCAGCGGCAACCAGTCGCGCGTACCGTGATGGAACGAGACGTCCGCCAGCTCGACCGCGGTGTCGGTGATCGCCGGTGCTCCGGCGTAAAAGTCTGACAGTTTTGCATGCAGGAGCGGCGCACCACAGATCACTGCAACGACGGTTGCGGCGGGCAACGCCAGGCGGGCGGCGGTGAATGCGGTCCCGCTGCGGTCACGCAGCAGGAGTGCCAGGCTCGTAGCGATTACAGGAAAGAGAAACGTCAGGTTCGCGCTCACGCTCAATCCTGCCAAAAGTGAAGAACGCATCGGACGGCCGCCGAGCAGTTCGCCGAGGTGCCAGACGAAGAATGCCAGCGCAAGTGCGTAGCCACGCGAGGCGACGAGGAAATCGACGACGAACGGGTTGAGCATCAACAGCGCGATCGTCGTCCATCTCCACACACGGCGATCGAGAAGGTGCGTGGTGACACGCGCGCAACCGGCGGCGTACAAGATCCCGCCGATCACAGCCGGCAGACGCAGAGTGAGCTCCGACAAGCCGAAAAGACTTATGCAGAGCTTGACCAGAATCGTGTGCAGAATGTGATGATTGGCGTTGTATTGCGTGAAGAGGCCGTGCCACGAGCCGGACGCAAACCACTGATAGGTAAGCGCCTCATCATGGGTGACGGATTGCGTTGCCGCGCGAGCGACGAGCCAGACGCCGAAGAGCGCGATGGCGGCGTATTTCGCGGCTGCTTCCCAGGAGCTTCGAATGCTTCCGGCTCGATCTGCTTCGCTTGCCGTTCTCTCCGCAGCGCGCATCAATGCGGCCACTCCGAGCCCGGATCGTGATGTTCGAAGTGGTGTCCGAGGAGACGACGAACGCGGGCCATCCCTTCGAGACCGAGGCCGAGGCGCGCCAGGCGGCCGGTCGAGACAAGGGACGGGAGGGCGGCGGCCGGACCGCGGCGAGTGGGCATGGCGGTGAGCGTGGACAACGCATCCTGCCATGACTGTTCGAACACGGGAAGCGTGTAAGCCGAGGGAAGTTCGACGCGCGTAGGAGGCGATTCGCGGATCAGCATCGCTGCCGCGGCGATGTCGCCGACGGGGAAGACGCGGTCGCGCAGAACCCCCTCCTCTTCGCGTCCGATAAAATCCGAGACGATCGGCACGACGCCATGAGCCATGGCCTCCCACGCCACGATCGGTCCGGCCTCGGCAGGCGAGAAGACGACGATGGCGTCGATGCGCGGGTAAAACGTCTCGTAGAGCTCCGCCCGCGACAGATCACCGTGAAAGACCACGGGCATGCCGCGCAGACCCTCGCGTAGCCGCGGTTCGTCCGGGCCGCGGCCTGCGATGTGTAACGTGACGCCGTCAAGCTCGTGCATCAGGGGGATTAGATCGAGGACGCGCTTCTCGGCGTCGTCGAGACGTCCGGCGTACGCGATCTGCTCGATGCGCTCGCGTTTCCGCGGCGGAGCGAGCGGCAGCGGGACACCCGTCGGGATGTGCCGCACGTTCGGTACGATCCCTTCGAGCTGCATTGTGACGCGGCGCGACACGCTGACCGCGAGATCGATGAACGGCGCACACGAGCGCACCTGTTCGAGGCGGTCTTCCCCCTGGCTGTGAATGCAGAGGGCGAGGCGCCAGGCCGGGCCTTTCGTCTTCGCATACGAAGCCGCGTAGAGAGCGTCGGCAAGGTTCACGGGAATGATGATGTCCGGCTGCACTCGCTCAAAGACGCGCAGAAGGTTTGCGATGCGAACCTCGCGCGAAGTGTCGGCACCGTCGACTTCGATCGGGTTCGCCACCACATGCCGGGCGGCGTAGCGCATGGGATCGTGGAAGCGCCCTTTTGCCAGCGCGGTGTGCACTTCGTGGCCGCGCGCCAGCAGCGCGGAGGTGAGCGCTTCCATCCACGCTTCCACGCCTCCGCCGGTATGCGCCGCCTGCGAACAGAAGAGGATGCGCATCAGCGCCCCGCCGCCTCGCGCACGATCGAGACGAACGTGCGTCCCGTCTCGATTTGCGCCTCGGACACGGCGCTTGCGCCAGCGGCCTCTTCATCCTCTTGCGGGCCGGGTGGCCGCACGTTCCACGCCTTCTCCATCGCCTCCGCCCACGCTTCGGCGTCGCCGGCCGGCAGGAAGACTCCATTCGGCGGCGCCTGCTCTCGATGAACGGGAAGGTCGCTGACGAGGATCGGCTTGCCGAGCGTCTTCGCGTCCTCGACCACAGTCGACCACCCTTCGAACTGCGACGGCTGCAGAATGGCGATCGCACGGCGCATGAGCGCGACCTGGTCCGCGCGCGGGATGAGATCGAGTATTCGCACGGCGCCCGTCAAATCGTGTTCGCGCAGGAAGGCTTCGATCGATTCGAGATAGTCGTTTCCGCGAAAGCCGAACGTGCTGCCGGTGCAGGCCACGACGGCCGGCACGCCGCGCGCGCGCAGGCGGCGCACGGCCTCGAAAACGACCGGATGGTTCTTGTGGTGGGAAAACTGGTTCGCCAGAAGGAAGAACTTTTCGGGCAGTCCGTACGCGCCTGCAACGCCGGCCGGATCGCGCTGCCACCATTCGTCCGTTGGAATGCTGCAGAAGTGGAGCACGCGCGCCTTCTCGCGGAATTGGGGCAGGTAAGTCTCCAGATCACGCAGGCCGTCGTTGCTGCTGACGACGATGCGGGCGGCGATCTGGCCGTTGGTGATGTAGTGCCTTTCATACCAAGTGCGCAATTCAGAGCTGAACAGTTCCGCCATGCGCCATGGTTGAAAGTCGGGCATCCAGAAGACGAGCGGAATGCCGGGGTTCGCGCACGGCGCGATCGGGAAGAGCACGCCGACGCCGGCGTCGAGAAAGAGATCGCGCGCGTCGCGCCAGCCGTGGACGAGGCGGCGGGCCTTTCGCCGCGCACGCGCCGCGAACGTCACCGGCGGCGCGATGACGACGGATTCCGCGAGCAGCTCGCGCACTTCGGCGAACGGATCGTCGGCTTCCCGCTGCTGCCACCAGACGTCGGCCAGCCCGATGCGCTCAGGCTGCGGCAGCGATGCGACCGCGCGGACGAGATGCTGCAGGTAGTAACGGCCGCCGATCCATTTGCGTCCCGGGTCGACGCTCACCAGGCCGGCGGTCAGCATTCAGGGAGGTTGTCCTTTTCAGGGTCCGCACTGCGACCCATTTCCATTAGCGACATTGCTCGCACATCCGATTTCAGGCCTGTCCGAAATTGATTTTGCCGCCGTTCTGCCTCGCCCGGCCGCATCGTTCACGTGGGTTAGAATACTTCACATCCATGACGCCACCGACGGGACGCGCCTTTCAGATAACTCTCACCCTGGGCGTTCTCCTGGTCTACGGCGTCATCGCGATCGTGATTTCACAATCGAACTATTCGCTGGTGAACGACTACATCGACATGACTCTGATTCGCGGCGGATGGTGGCCAAAAGGGATTGTCAGTGAATTGTGGGATTTCTCCTCGGCCAGCGCGTGGGTCTACCGGCCGTTTGCCGACGCGTTATCGTGGATTCTTGCGGTTCGACTCGAACAACACACCGGCGCCTGGCATGTCATCCTGATTGGAATTCGATTGATATCAGCCACGCTCGCTTATTACTTGGCTCGTGCTGTTTCGGAGAGCGAAGTTGCCGCGTGTGTTGCGGCAGCGTACTTTGCCTTCTCCCCGGCGATTCCAGAAATCAACCTGACGCGTGTTGAGACATACGCAATCCTGATGCTCGCGCTTGCCTATTATGGCTTCTGCCGCGGCGCGCTCGGAGTCACGGCCGCTGCATTTATCGGTGCGACGGCTTCCAAAGAGGTGCTGGCGCCGATTCTGATTGCGTTTCTAGCGTTCGCGGCACCGATGTTTTGGCGGCGTGGTGTAAAGGGGCGGCTCGCGTTCATCGCGATGTCAATCGCCGCGCTGAATCAGACGGCGCATTTTCTCCTTCTGGCCCATGTTCCTTATGCGATGCAGCGGCCGGGAAACCTCGTTGCTCAAACCTGGTGGACGATCAAGACGTTGTCGCTCGTGACGGCGAATTGGCCGCTCGTCCCGCTTCTCCTTGCGTTATGGATCGTATGGGGCGCCGTCGCGTTCATCCGTAAGCGGGATTCCCTGAGCGTCATGACGATCACGTTGCTGATTCTGTCCCTGGCCATGGCGTGCAGGGCTCCTTATCCGGCATTGCGGTATTTATCGCCAGCGGTGTTATTCATGGTGCCGCTTCTTGCGGCCGGAATTGACCAATCACGCAAGAAGCTCCAGTCAATCACCGACTCATTCGCTTTCGTGACGCTTGTCTCCTTAATCGTCTTCGGCGGCGCGGTCATCTGTGCGCAGGCAGTATCCATGCGAAACTCGACCAATGAGGATTGGCGGTTGCTTCAAACGGCGGCGAGAGCACTGGCCAGCGGACGCGACGTCGTAATGCAGGAGGACGCCGACTTCGAGCGCGCTCTTTGGGTGCGTGCCGAGCTCGTGGGCGTCGATCCGCGATTTTCCTTCGTCGGGTACGTCAGCAGCCGGACGTCGCAAGGACTGCCGGTGCAATGGCCGGAACCGGCGGCTCCTGCGGTAAATCTGACGCGGTTGGTGTTGAAGAATGCGCCGGGCCGCTTCAGTACGGCTCGCGGGTTGGCAGGAGTCAGCAGAAATGCCCTGTTGATTCCCCCAAACCCGGAAGTTCGTACAGTTCGCAACGACGACGATCTGGTCACTCGTGGTGCTGCGAGGTTCGAACAGATTGCAAAGAAGCTCAATCCGAAATTTCACTATCCATTCGATCTCGGTGAAGCACCCTTTCCAGGCACGAAGTGGCCATGAGCAAGCGAACCGAAGCGCTCGCAATCATCGTGGCGACGGTTCTGCTCCTCGTTGCAGGAGCCGTCGCGTTTCGATTTGAAGAGCGTGCGAACTTGAATCCGTTACTCACGGATCACGATATTCCTTATTACGTCACCGTCCTGGCCAACCCCGAACCGGAGATCACCCTTGCGCGCGACCCTGCATTTGGTGGCCAGGCACCGCTGTTCTGGCATGCCTCGCCTGCTTATTTCTTTGCGTTGCGGCTGGTATACGCGGCTGCAGGTCATGACTTCGGCAGAACCCTCGAACTGTTCCAGCTCCTGCTCCTTGTCGTTTATTTTCCGTCGATGACGTGTTTCCTGCGGCGTATCGGGGCGAGACTCCCGACGGCGCTGGCGGTCGCTGCTGTCTCCCTGGTCAGCTCGTGGTTTCTCGTGACCGGAACGCGATGGGGAATCTTCACGCCGCCGGTGCCACTCGTCATGACTACGGCAGTGGCGCCGCTCATCGCACTGGGCATCTTGCGTTTCCGGCGACAACCGATCGTTGCGGGCACGCTGGCCGCCCTGCCGATGCTGCTCATCAATCCCGCTTCCGGGCTGGCGCTGGCGGAGATCGCGTTCATCGTTGCCATTTCCGCGGCGTTCCTTCGTCAGTTGCCATGGAGAACTCTGGTGTTCTTCGCGTTTACGATCGCCTCCTGGGCGATTGTGGCCCAGTTGAAACTGCGGTCCGCGGGTGGGGCCATGAGTTTCGCCGACGCGGACGAGATGATCCGCGTCTGCCAGGACAACATGGTGTTCCCCTTCCGCGGAGCGGCAATGCACGGCGTGGGCATCGTGCTGGCTGCACACGTAATTCTGACCGTCGCGGTGGGGCTCTGGGCCTGGCGCGCGGATTCCTCGCGTACCGCGCCTGGGATCGCCTTATGCGTCATTCAGGCGGTATATGCAGCCTTCTTCCTTCGCGCGGGCTGGCTCGTTCTTCTTCCTCTGTCGTACACAATCCGGAGACGGGGAGCCGGTCAATGGCTGTGGTTGCTCCTCGGTGCATCGATTGCAATCGGACCGTTGCAGCAGGTTGTGTTCCTTTTTCTATGGCAGCACACACACTGGGCGCCTTTCACGCCGCTCATTGTGGAAGGGGGACGATTCCTGCACTTCGCGTACTTCTTTCTCTATGTGCTCGTAGCGCAAACGGTTGAGGACGTTCTCAGTACGGTGAGCGATTCGTTGCTTCGAGTGATCATCCGTGCATTTGTTATCGGCGGTGTCTACTTCAGCCTTGACGTGCCGCCGCTCTCCCCGCGGATTGGAATTCTCTGGATCGTCGTTGCGAGCGTCCTTTATTTGACGGGAGACTGGTGGCGCCCGTGGTTTTCAGACGGCGTGGGTGCAGACCGCAAACGTGCGGTGACGGCGTTGGTGTTCGGTGGCGCTTGTGGCGTTGCATTGCTGCTGGCACTGCAGGCGCTTCATATCCCCACTCTCCGTATCCCTGTCGCGGCTGGTGCCTGTGTCGCTCTCGTTCTCTTCGCGATGGGTGAGGCGAAGAACGATTTCAGGGGATTTCTGGCGGCGTGTCTGCTGGCCATCGGCGTCGGCGGAGGCTGGATGCTGTTACTTCTCAATGAGCCTGTGGGGCAGAACGCGCTTAGCTTCGTTCTCAAGCTGCCGCGCGCTGAGCGAGACCGGCCGCAACAGCTTGTGGAGTGTGATCCTCGGTTTCTCAATCCCGACTATGTTGCAATGACTGAATTCATTAGAGACCATCTCCCCCCATCGGCCGTCTTTCATTCAATGACCTTTGACCGGAGCTTCCGCGCCTATGCCCATCGAGCCATGCTTCCGGTTTCGGACGAATGGCTGATGTTCGGCGTTCCGGTGGCACGACTGCGAGGGGAAGCCGCCGAACTGTGGAATGCCCGCGGCAGCCTGCCTGCGAGCCGCGCTCTGGCCCGGCGATACGGCGCGGACTATCTCATTCGTTGCGGTTCTCCCGATGACACCATCCGGCCCGTTTTCTCACGCGGCCCGTATGCAATCGAATCACTCAAGTGAGGTGGTCATCGCTCCGCGTGTAAATCACGACAGTTTTTTCAGCTCGCGTGCCGGGTTGCCGCCTACCAGTGTGTAGGGGGCGACGCTGGCAGTCACGACGGATCCTGCCGCGACTACTGCGCCGCGGCCGATCCGCACGCCCTTCAGGATCGTGCTCTTCGTGCCGATCCATGCGTCGTCTTCGATGACGACTGCCTCCTGCGCGACCTTCGTGTAGTCGATGGGCACCTTTCGCTCGAAAACGTTGATCGAGTCCTCGCGCCTCTGCGACGCATCGAGCGCGTGCGAGTCGTTGTCGAAGATGTCGACGCCGGGCGCGATCAGGACAAAGTCGCCAATCGTCATCGTGCCCAGAATCCACAGACGCGACCCTGCCGCCAGGAACGAGTGATGTCCGATGCGGCAGCGCGACGCCGCGACGAGGAGGGAAATCTGCCCGTCGATGTACGCGTAGTCGCCAACTTCGATGTGATCGGGCGAAGCGGCGCTCTCGATGATCGCGCGAGGGCTCACGGTTGCCGACGCGGCGAAACGGCCGCGCGCGCGGGTCAGTTCCTCGCGGTACGTCGACGGACGATGCAACGCCAGATGTTCGAGTCTGCGCGAAAGTCGAAGAAGGAGCGGATCGAGTAACTTCCAGATCACGTTGCGTCCTCCTCTCTCCATTCAAGGAGCGGCGCAATCACGCCGTGGCGCCCGTCGCGCGCGGCGAGGCTGTTCTGCTCGGAGATGGTGATCGACAAAGCGCCGTGATGAAGGATGTCGCCTCCGCTCTCGAGCGGCTCTGCCACGGTGATGAAATAGCGTCCCGGTGCGAGAAGATTACCGGGAATGCGGCAGTACACGCGATGATGGCCGGGCCGCCACGGCTCGCGCAGAGCCGGCATCTTGTCAGTGCTCGTCGAAGTGAGAATCGCCGTGCCGTTTGCATCGCCGATCAGAATTGCCAGGCGTCCCGGGGCGAGCGGCGCCACAACGCTGTAATCAAAAACGATCTCGAACGGCTCGTCGCCTGCGATATCTCCGGTCGTGCCGCCATCGCGCAGAATGGAAACGGAGTGAAGTTGCAGCGGTACGCCGGCTTGCGCGGGAGGCGACCAACTGCCGGCGGAAGTGCTTCCCTGCGCAAGATAGGCGCCGACGACCTCGCGGGTTACTCCGGCCGCAACGACTTCTCCCCGATCGAGCCAGAGGACGCGTTCGCAGAGCTGTGTGACGACGCTCATGTTGTGACTGACGACCATGACCGCCCGATCCTGGCTGGCCACGCTTTCCATCTTGCCGAGGCACTTGCGCTGGAAGGCGGCATCGCCGACGGCGAGTACTTCGTCGACGATCAGCACATCCGGCTCCAGGTGGGCGGCCACCGCAAATGCCAGACGGACGTACATGCCTGACGAGTATCGCTTCACCGGCGTATCGATGAACGCTTCCACCTCCGCAAAGGCGACGATCTCGTCGAATTTGCGCCGCATCTCCGCGCGTGACATGCCGAGGATGGCCCCGTTGAGGAAGACGTTTTCACGGCCGGAAAGCTCAGGATGGAATCCGACGCCGACTTCCAGCAGACTGGACACGCGGCCATAGAGATTGACCTCACCTTCGGTCGGTTCCGTGATCTGGCTCAGAATCTTGAGCAGCGTCGATTTGCCGGCGCCGTTGCGGCCGATGACGCCCAGAACCTCTCCCCGATGGAGCTCGAATCCGACGTTGCGGAGAGCCCAGAAATCGCGGCTTGCGGCAGGCGGACGAGAGCGGAACGCGGAGCGCACCACGTCAGTGACCCGGTCACGAAGCGAAAGTGTACCGAACGGATCGGCACCCAGGAAATAGCGTTTTCCCACTCCATTCGCAGAGATCAGGGCGGAGGACATCGCTCAGATGATATCGGCGAAGACGCGCTCAGTATTGCGGAAGTAGTACAGGCCGCCGATCAGCACCATCACGGTCAGCACAATTGAAAGTGTGAGCGCCTGTACATCAATGGCGTTCGTCCCGCCGAAAAGCGCCCATCGAAAACCGTCGATCACGCCCACCATCGGATTGAGCGAATAGAGCAGCCGCCACTTTGCCGGAATCATCGTGCTCATGAAACCGACAGGCGAAATGTAGAGCCCGAACTGCACGATGAACGGCAGGACGTGGCGGATGTCGCGGTAGCGCACGTAGAGCGCGGCGAAAAGGATTCCGCTGCCGATTGCGGCGAGCATGCAAAGTGCCGTCAGCGGAATGACCCATAAGGTGTTCATGCTGATGGGCACTTTGTACCAGAGCATGAGTGCCGCGAGCATGAGCGCGGAGACGAGAAAATCGACCAGGACGCTGAACGTCGCGCTGATGGGGATGATGAGCCGCGGGAAGTAGACCTTCGAAACGAGCTGCCCGGCTCCAACGATGGAGCTGCTGGCCTCCGAGAAGGCGGTGGAGAAGAGCTGCCATGGCAGGAGGCCGGCAAGCGCGAAGACAGGGTAGGGCAGATTTGCCGAGGGAAGTTTTGCCATACGTCCAAAGACGATGGTGAAGATCACCATCGTGATGAAGGGACGGATGAACGCCCAGAGGATACCGATCTCGGTCTGCTTGTACCGAACGAGAATGTCGCGCCAGGCGAGGAAGAACATCAGCTCGCGGTACTCCCACACCTCGGCAAGTTTGAGCCGCGCCAGCCCATGCCGCGGGCGCAGAACTTTGTGCATGAACGGAGAGTAGCATGCGCGCCCGAGGAGGTTGGCGAGGCTCGCGGGATCGCTCCCGCTGGTGAATCTCGTGTTCGATTCGGGGACCAATTTTCCCGATCGCGATCACTCCGGCGTGCACAGGAATTTCGCCACACCCTGGCAAGCGCCTCGCCATGCTGAGTCGCCGGTTTCCTGCCTGCGCCGGGAGAAATCATCCTGAAACGGTCATAAACTGCGGCGATGGCGCGACGCGTGATGCTTACCGGTGCGGGCGGTTTTCTGGCGGGCCATTTCGCCACAGCCTTCGCCGCGGCCGGATGGCAGACATTCGGGATCGGCCGTTCCGACCGCGACAAACAGGCTGGCCTCTTCGACGAGCTCAAACTCGCGGATCTCTCC
>DATAMS010000325.1:0-2297 GCA_036260495.1 Thermoanaerobaculia bacterium | reverse complement strand
CCGCCAACCGATGGACCACCCGCCCATTCAAACTTGGACCCGAACTCCCCCTCGGCGCCGCTGCGATGCATGCCAGCGACAGTCTGACTGGTGAACTGAATCGTCGAGGTCAGGCCCTTCAACTCTACGTAGATGCGGCCGCCGGTCTCTTCCTTCCTGTTGCCGCGAATCGGCAGGCCGCGGTCCTGCGGGCCTTCGAGAAGGTCGAGATCGACGCCGTAGAACGTTCCCGTCAGCGGCGCGTTCTCGTCGTCGCGCAACTTGCGGCGGTAGTGGAAGGCCACTGCATCGAAGCCGAAGGTCTGCGCGTCGTTCTGCCAGCGATATCCGAGTCCCTGCCCGAACGATCCGTTCCTGGTGTTGAGCGCCAAGTCCTCGACGCGCGTGTCGTAGAGGATCGGGAATCCGGATTTCAGCCGCGGATCGGGATTCGGCTGCAGCAGTTCCTTGATCCCGTTGTCGCCCGCCAGCGCATTCGGATCGCGGAAGTAGAGCGGATTGCCGCTCGTGCCGGTGAGACGCCAGTAGAAGTTGCGGCCGGCCGAACCGCCGGTCATGATGCCGACATCCTCGAACCGGTTGAATGACGTAGCCACGAGTCCGTAGCTCTCCAGCACGCGGATCGGCTGGCGCTCCATCTTCACGAACTTACCCATCTGCACGAAAAACGAGGTGCGCTCGGGACGCGCCAGGAATTCGGGCCGCGGTCCGAACTGGATCCACAACTCGTCGGCGTCGATCTTCCGGTCGGCGCTCGTGGGATTGCGGCGGTACTTGTCCACGGCGTGAAGTTGCGTGTGCGCGAGGAACCAGTCGCCGTATCCGAGGTCGAGCTTGAGTTGGGCGACGCTGAGCTCCGCATGGGCGCCGGCATCCACCGTCTCTTCAAAACCGACCGTCTGACCCACCGGCAGTTGGCTCGGACGAAACGGGAACTTGAGGGCGAACGTTTCCTCTTTGCTGTCGCGATAGTTGGCGCGCAACTCGATCCGCGTCTTGAACGTCCAGTCGTTCGCGGTCTGTCCGTCAGTTGGTGTCTGGGCGAAAAGAGGAAGAGTGGTGAAGAGAAAAAAAGCCGCCGCGCCGATTCGTCGCATGTGTTCTCCAGTGTACGTGGCGGGGAGCCGGACGGATTGTAGCAGGGGGCGGAACTTCCGTGCCACAAGCGAGGCGCAGCCCACCGGAACGCAGCCACGCGCACGACGCGTTATCATTCCGTCGCTCATGGCCTTTGCATGCATTCGTTGCAACACAGAGATTGACCGCGACTTCAAAGCCTGTCCCCACTGCGGCGAGCCGATCACCGATTTCCTTCGCGAGTACGCCGACAAGCCGATCGACGGCAAGTACCGCATCATCGAGCGGCTCGGCATCGGCGGGATGGGCGAAGTGTTCAAAGTCGAGCACACGTTTCTCGGCTCGATCCGCGTCGTCAAGATCATCCGCGCGCAGATCTCCGGGAGCACGGAGGCGAATGACCGGTTCCTGCGGGAAGCGAAGCTAGCCACGAAGGTCCAGCATCCCAACGTCGCCACGCTGTACGACTTCTCCGCGCTCCCCGACGGCTCGCACTACATGGTCTGGGAGTTCATCGAAGGCGAAAACCTCGCGCAATTGATTCGCAGGACCGGAACGCTGTCGCCGCGGCATGCGGTGAGGATCGCGATTCAGGCGCTGGCCGGACTTGACGCCATTCATCGCGCGGGCATCGTTCATCGCGACATCAGCCCCGAGAATCTGATGATCACGCACGCCGCCGACGGCTCCGAGTTCGTCAAGATCATCGACCTCGGCGTGGCCAAGGCGACGGAGTCCGACGTGGCGATGACGCAGACCGGCATGTTCGTGGGCAAGTTCCGTTACGCCTCCCCCGATCACCTCGGCTTCCTGGGCGCCGGCGAGCACATCGACGGCCGCGCCGATCTCTATTCGCTGGCCATCGTTCTCTTCGAAATGGTCACCGGCCGGCCGCCGTTCGAGGCCACGTCCCCGCACGCATACATCATTCATCACTCACGCGATGAGTACCTCAACTCGCCCGATCTCGATCGCATCACCGGCAGCCCCGCGTTGCAGACCGTCCTCGCGCGCGCGCTCGATCGCGACCGCAACAAACGATTCGCCACCGCACGCGAGTTCGCGGATGCGCTCATCGCCGTCGAGCGCGATCTTCCTGACGAGGCGGGAAAGACCGTCACGGGAACATTCGATCCCGACGCCACCATGCGTACGGAGCGAACGCGTAACGGACAGACGGCGGCAGCCGCAGCGATGGCGAGCGATATCGCACCACCAGC
>DATAMS010000589.1:0-15381 GCA_036260495.1 Thermoanaerobaculia bacterium | reverse complement strand
GTCGTCGTCTGGAAGAAGGCGCTGATGGTCGTGCCCATGCCCGTCAGGAACATGTGGTGCGCCCAAACGACGAACGACATGAATCCGAGGAAGACGGTCGCGAAGACCATCGACTTGTAGCCCCAGAGCGGCTTGCGCGTTCCGTTGGCGATGATCTCGGCCACGATTCCCATTGCCGGCAGAATCAGAACGTAAACCTCGGGATGCGCAAGGAACCAGAAGAGATGCTGCCAGAGCAGCGGATTACCGCCACCGGCATTCGTCAATGCCTGGCCGCTGACGACGAGACCGCTCGGCAGGAAGAAGCTCGTACCGGCGACGCGGTCCATGAGCTGCAATACGGCCGCGGCTTCGAGCGGCGGAAACGCCAGCAACAGAAGAAACGACGTCACGAACTGCGCGTGCACAAAGAAGGGGAAGCGCATATACGACAGCCCCTTGGCGCGCAATTGAATGATCGTCACAATGAAATTCACGGAGCCGAGCAAAGATGACGTGATCAGGAAGACCATTCCAACCAGCCACCACGTTTGTCCTTGCGAGGCAATGACGCTCAATGGCGGATACGAGGTCCAGCCTGACTGCGCCGTGCCTCCGGGCGCGAGAAAACTCGCCAGCATGATCAGACCGCCCGGCAGGTAACACCAGTAGCTGGCCATGTTGAGTTTCGGGAACGCCATATCGGGCGCGCCAATTTGCAACGGCACAAGGTAATTGCCGAATGCGCCGACTGCCAGAGGCACGATGCCAAGGAAGATCATGATCGTTCCGTGCATCGCGCCGAGTTGGTTATAAGCCTCGGGTAACAAAATCCCGCCCGGTGCGCGCGTCGCGCCGAGCAGTTTCATCACACTGAACGGTTGTCCGGGCCAGCCGAGCTGCAAGCGCATCAGGATCATCAGACAGAAGCCGAGCAGCAGGAAGCAGAGGGCCGTGAAGCCATACTGGATGCCGATCCACTTGTGATCCGTCGAGAAGACGTAGCGGCGAATCCACGGCTGATGATGCCCGCCGTGCTCGCCATGCTCGTCGTCCATGACGCGAAGCGCCTCGCGGAGCGCTCTGTGCGCTTCATCCGCGTACATCCATTGCGAACCTACCCGGATCTGTCGTCTCAGTCCCATGTTTAGCTCTTAGCTCTTATTAGCTCTTGGCTCTTAGCTGTTAGCTCTTCGCAACGGCCTCGGATGCTCTCGCAGTTAGCCGTCGCCCTAAGAGCTAACAGCTAAGAGCTAAGAGCTTGTCTTCTTTTATCCCTTGAACGAGAAACTCAACGCCTTCGACTCTTTCGCACCGACGGTGACCTGCTGTTCCTGCTGACCGTACTTCTCGTGCCACGCTACGACCGTATATTGGCCCGGCGGGAGATTGGGGATCGTGAACGTGCCATTTGCCGCGGAAACTGCGTAGAACGGATGCGGCATGACGGCCATATACGATTTCATCCAGCCGTGAACGTCGCACTTGATCTTGAATGGCGTCATCTCGACCTTATCGAGTTTCTTGGTCGAGACCATCCCCTGCACGGGCTGCCCTTCATTGAACTGTGAATTCGCGACCGGCAGAGCGTGAATATTGTGCAGCGTGTTGTCGTCGTTCTTGATGTCGAGCGGCTGGCCGACCATCACGGCATTGACGTGCGGGTGGTACTGGCAGCCCTTCTGATCGATCGTCACAGGCGTCGAAGGCGCGGGGAAATTGCCTTTGATGTCTTTGATGTAAACGAAAACATTGGCGAGCTCGCCGGCAGGTCCGACAACCGAGTCTTCTTCGGTCGGTGGCGCGCTGGTGTGCTGCGACTGGCAATACGGATCGGCCGACATCTGAATATTCGCCATTTTCGGCGCAGCGCCTTCGAATTTCACCGTGCCGGTGAGCGTCGCGGCGTCGGCGGAGACCGCGGCGGCCGGTGCTATGGCGGCAGGCGCGGCCGGCGTTGCCGTGTTCGTGGCGACGGTGGCGGTCTGGGTCTCATCATCCTCGCCCTGATCTTCTTTCGATGCTTCCTTGCCTTTACCGCAGGCAATCGAGAAAACGAGCGTCGTTGCGAACAGCAGTGATACGAACTTCTTCATGGTCTTGTCTCCTGTTTCTAACGTCCGGGGCCGCCGCTGTTACCGGCGACGCCTCGCTGATTGCGGGTTGACTTCAATGCCGGCGCCGTTGGTGGCGGCAGCGACGGTTGCGGCATGGCGATCGCGGGAACTGCCTCGCCGGGCGCCGCCGTGCGCATTTGCGTAATACCGATGCTCCAGATGTAATCGCGCAGATAGTCGGTCAGCGCGACCGCGTCGCCCATCGTGCGCTTCAATTCCTTCTCGTCGCCCTTGAACAACGGGAGCAGCGCCGACTTGTACTGCGCGAATGCCGGCGTGTCGATGGCCATCGCCAGCGGCGACTGGAAACCGCCGGTCGCGGCATCGCGCGGGAAGTTCGTCGGCATACGCGTGCCGTTGATCATCTCGTTCGGACGGCGGATCCAATCGGAAATCCACTCGTGACGCAAGCGCATGCGCGCGAGCGTGAGGTTGGGCGCGAGCGAGGTCGAGTCGGCAGTGTTCGGCACCGGCGGATTCTCCGGATTGACCGGCGTGACTCCGTGGCACTGCGTGCAGCGCATCATCGTAAAGACCTGCTTGCCGATGGCCACGTTCTGCGCGGGCGGATTCATTCCGCGCGACGTTTCGAATTGCTGGCCCTTCCCTGCTTCCGCGAAGAAGGTAACGAGCGTGTTCGCTTCCTCGTCGCTGAAGTGGAAGGTCGGCATGCGCACACTGACCCACGGCCGGATCTTCATCACGGTCGGATCTTTGAGGAAGTTGAACAGGAACGGCGACTGCGCTCTCGCGCCTTCCGGCGAAAGATCCGGGGGGAGGAAGTTGGTGTCGGCAATCGTCGAAGCGATCGAGTCGCGCCCGCGACCATCGACGACGTGGCATGCGCGGCAGTTGTGCTGCGAAACGCGCTTGCGGCCTTCTTCGATCAGGCGCGTGCGGGCGTCGCGTCCGGCCATCCGGTTTTCGGCGACCTTTTCCTTCGTCAGTCCGACGACGACCATGGCGATGCGGCGTGCTTCCTCCGGCGAGAGGTGGAAGTTCGGCATCTTCAACTTGTCGTTGTAGACCTTCGTGCGGCGATCGTCGTAGATGCGCGGATTGCGAAGCTTGTTGTAGACCCACGACGGCACGGTGTGGATGACGTGCTCGGTCGTGCCGTCCTCGTTCTTCCACTGCTCGTCGTTCATGAAGCCGAAATCGAAAAGGTGCAGCGCCTTTGAGCCTTCCACCGTCAGCTCGGTGCCGATCGGTTTGAGGCCTTCGAATCCTTTGATGTTGTGGCAGGAGTAGCAGCCGTATTTCTCGATCGATCGCTGGCCGAGGTAGACGAGTTGCTCCTGTTGGGACATCGAGCGCAGCTTCGATTCCGCCTCGACGTCGCTCAGAGTGTTGATGAGGTAACCCTTGGCGAGATCGTGCACCGCCTGCGCGTCAGGCGGGCGAATGGGCGTCGTCATGAACGCTGGTTTCTGCAGGGTGACGAGATATGCGGTTACGTCCGCCGCTTCCTGATCGGTGAGCCGCAGCGAGGGCATCGGCGCGTCGGCGTAGTAGCCTTTCGGATTCTTGACCCAGTTGTAAATCCAGGCAGGATTCGCTTTCGTTCCGACGCCAGTCAGGTTGAAGCCGTAGTTGCGCTCGAGCGGGAAATCTTCGCGTTTGGCGAGGCGGATCTGGCCCGTCTTCTCGTCTTTGACCTGTTCGGTGTCGATGTGACAGCCCATGCACCCCACGCTGCCGACGAGTTGCTTCCCTCGGGCTGCGTCTCCGGCGCCAGGCGCCGTCCACGGCCGATGAGTCGACTTATCGAACAGGAAGCTGACGATGGCGTGAATC
Organism: Thermoanaerobaculia bacterium; assembly: GCA_036260495.1. Lineage (GTDB taxonomy): Bacteria > Acidobacteriota > Thermoanaerobaculia > Gp7-AA8 > Gp7-AA8 > JADGNZ01. Next base: position 11,488 of record DATAMS010000589.1, on the reverse strand, counting down.
TCGGCGTCCTGGAGTTTGATGTTGTGCGCGCGCTCCTGCGGCGGCACGACGCGCGGATCGATCATGTTGCGCTGGTAGAAAAACGACGGCATGCGCGTCGTCGATCGGAAGTTGTGCGGCTCGCTGATCCAGCGGAACGCCCACTGCGGCGTCGTTTTCTCGGCGATGCCACCGAGGTCTGGGCCGGGCTTGCGGAGATCGGTGAATCGCCAGTTCGCGATCTTGTGGCAGGCGTAGCAGCCGTAGATCTCGATCGTTTGCTCGGCCTTGGTGATGTCGTCGCCGCGGTCGACGCCCATCTGTCCGGAGTGGCATTTGATGCAACCGGCTTCGTAGTAGTGGCGCGGATACATCGGCGTTTCGATGAACTCGTTCTCTTCGTAGCCCCAGTGCCGCTTTTCGAAATCGCGCGGCAGCGGGAAAAAGCCGGCGGAAAGCGACGTGCGTTCGGCCCAGCGGTGCTCCATGCGCGGACTGGCCGGCGTGTGACCGGCGCGGCCAAATTCGGTGGCGCGATCCTGGCCGCGATGGCAGACCGTGCAGCCGTATTCGAGCAGCGGATGGACGGACGCCGAGCCGACGTAAAGATCGAGTTTCGGATGCGTGCGCCACGGATTGAGGATGTCGTTGGGAGCATCCTGAATTCGCTTGAGCTGGGCGATGCGGTCTTCGGTCTCTTTCCGCTTTTCCTGCGGGATCTGGTAGGCGTCGAGCTTCCCCTGCAACTCCTTCGACAGTCTTGCGGCTTCGGTCTTCGACTCCCATCCGGGCGTGTCGATGGCGCGATGGCAGGTCTGGCAACGGTCGACGCGCGGGACGTTCATGTAGTTCATGTCGATCGACAGATCGTTCAGAACCACTTGATCGATTTTGAGGACTGGATTGACGAAGTCGAGCAGTGGCTGGCTGAGGATCCAGTTCGTGCTGAACGGCTTCATGTCGACAGTGCCGAGTTGCTTATTGAGCAGATCGACGGAAGCGGTCAGCTCCTTTTTCTTGTCTTCCGCATCCTTGATTTTCTTCAGCCACTGATCGACGTTCGCTTTGGCCGCGTCGCGTTTGCGCGTCGATTCCTGCAACGCGAGCTGGAGATCGTTGAGATGCTTCGTCTGCCGTTCGTACTCGGCTTGCTGCCGCGCCGCATCGGGCAGATGCTGCACAACCGAAGCTTCCGTGATGTAGCGCTGCGCGTCGAGATTGGCTTTGGCGAAGCGATAGTCCTGGTCGGCGCGGTAGTGATCGCCTTCGATGGCGTCGAGCTGTTTTTGCGCGGTTAGATATTGATCGCGATGTCCGGCCAGCTCGATGCTGTTCTTCTGCACCTGCGCGTCGAGGTCCGTGAGCTGCTGCTTGTTTTCCTCACTCTGGGCAACGTTCATTTCCTGCGAGATGCGCTCGCGCTGCATGCGCATGAACTCGAGCTGAAACCACTTCCATCCGCGAATGTAGTCGTAACCGACGATGAGACCCGTCACCGCGAGCAGAACGAGACTCGACAGGGCGAAGATCAAATTCAGCCTGCGAATCGAGTAATTGTGCGGAATCGGTTCTTGTGGCTTCATCGGTTACGCGGCGCCCTCAGACGTTGAAGAAGATCTCCTGGATGTGAAGGATGTATTTGAGATTGAAGAGCCAGCGCAGCACCATCTTGATCGGCAGCGACATCATGATCAGGAACAGGTAGGCGCCGACGTAATACCGCGCCGCACCCATCTTCAGATAGAAGCGGCGGAAGGGACCAACCGCCATCACCGGCGGCGTGCCAAGGTAGGCGCCGATGAGGGCGAGCCCGAAGATCTCGCGAATGATCCAGAGCTTCGGGAGCGACGTGCCGAGGACCTTGACCCACATCAGCTCGGAGAGATCGACGTTGACGAGGGGGACGAGCTTGTTCGGATCCCAGAATTCGTAAGGTCCGAAGAAGTTCCAGTTCGGGCCTCGGAGAAACGTTCCGGTGATGATCAGGAACGACCAGAGCACGAGGAAGCCGTAGAGGAAAACGCCGATCTCCCATTTGCGCTCGCGGAAGGAGTAGTAGCCGTTGCCCTTCGGATTGGTGTCGATGTACGGGATTGCCATCAGCCCGACGATGATCAACGTTGGCAGAACGACGCCGGCCAGCCAGGGATCGAAGTAGACGAGCATTTCCTGCAGGCCGAGGAAGTACCAGGGTGCCTTGGCGGGATTGGGCGACGACGTCGGATTCGCCGCTTCTTCCAACGGCGCGCGCAGCACGACCGACCAGACGATCATCACGATCGTCAGCAGGATCATGCAGAGCATTTCGGTGTAGACGAGATCGGGCCAGGTGAACAGCTTCTCATCCGACTCGGTCTTCTCCCACGGAATGCCGCCGAGCGCGAGCTGCGAGTCGTTCAGATACGCCTTGCGCAGGGCCAGCCAGGTAAAAAATCCGAGGAGGAAGATCATCGCCACGATGGGGACGTTGTCAGGCTTGGCGGCGATAAGGAAGAAGTTCGGATCGAGCATCGACAGGCCGAAGGCCAGCCCGCCCACGACGAAGAGACGAAGGCCGACTTTGGTGTCCCACAAGCGTCCGCCGAGTGCCGCCAGACCGAAGAGAACGGCGAGGTAGGCGACACCGAGGTAGAACAGCGGGCGGATGAAGATGCCGACGATGAGGAGCAGGATTCCAAATCCGAGAAATGCGAATCCGCCGGCCGATTTGATCCGGCCGTTGAGCAGATTGAAATAGATGATGAGCGCAAAAATCGACGTCAACAACAGGAACGAGATCGATCCCGCGGAGAGTACGTTGACGAAATCCTTGATGAAGTCCATCAGCGCGTGGCCTCCGTGGGGAGGGAGTCGGGAGTCGGGGGTCGGGGGTCGGAGAAAGAGGACGACGACCGTCGCGCCGGTGTGGGCTCCGACACCCGACCCCCGACACCCGACTCCCGGCTGACTGACAAGCGAAGAGTACTCATAGCGGCCCGGAGATTCCTCCGTCTTTTCGCACGCGCCAGAAGTGAATGGCCATCAGGAAGCCGGCCGCCAGCGGAATGACGACGCAGTGCAGCACGTAAAAACGCAGCAGCGTCGCCGCGCCGATCGAGCGTCCGCCGATGAGCGCAAATCGGGCGTCGTCACCTGCGTGAATCAGCCTGATATCGCCTAATTTGACCAGCCCCGACATGGGTCCCTCATTACCGGCGCCGGGAGATGCGCGCGCCATCGAAGATCCAACCGTGATGGCCCAGATTGCAAGCTGATCCCACGGGAGGAGATATCCCGTGAACGAGAGCAGCAGCGTGAGGACGAGGAGGATGACGCCGACGTTCCAGTTGAACTCGCGCGGTGGTTTGTACGAGCCGGTCATGAAGACACGGAACATGTGCAGCCAGACGGCGATGACCATGGCGTGCGCGCCCCAGCGGTGCATCTCACGCATGATCCCGAACGGAGCCTGCTCGCGCAGATCCATGATGTCGGTGAAGGCGTATTCGATCGTCGGCCGGTAATAGAACATCAGCAGCAGACCGGTGACTGTCTCGACGAGAAACAGGAAAAAGGACGTCCCGCCCATGCACCAGGTGTAGCTCATACGCACGCCGGAGCGGCGCACTTTGACGGGATGAAGATGAAGGATGAGCGAGCCGAGAACCGCGAGAACACGCTTGCGGTTCGTGTTCGGGATGCCGACACGGAAGACGGACTTCCAGACCTGTGAGTTGACGATGCCGTCTTTGAGTGCCGTCAGGTTCGCCATTCAGCTCCCTATAACTTGATGAACGCTTCAGGGTCGGTCCACTCGCCGCGCTCCTGGTGAAACTGCTTCGACTTGTCGACGACGATCTGGCCGTCGGCAACATCGATGAAGATCTTGGCGCGCTCGAGCGGGCGGGGAGTCGGTCCTTCGAAGTTGATCCCCGACTTGTAGTAGCCGCTGCCGTGGCAGGGGCATTTGAACTTGTTCTGTGTGGGAAGCCAGTTCGGCGTGCAGCCGAGATGGGTACAAACGGTGATCAGGGCGTACACGATCTCTTCGGTGCGCACGATCCAGATTCCGTACTTGTCCTTCCAGCGCTCGTCGACCTCGCCGACGGAGTAGTCGGCAACCAGACCGGCCTTGAATTTCTGGACGGGCTCGAACAGGACGTTGGGGAAGAGAAAGCGGCCCAGAATGCTGGCCAGACCGCCCAGCGCTGCCGCGAGAGCCAGCCAGGCGGTGGTGAGAACGAAGGGGAAACTACGCCTCGTAATCTCGCCCTGTTCGCGGATATCGGCAGCCGCGCTCCCTGCGAGGGGAGTCTTCGGAACCAACTGATATGGCTTGATTTCTTCAGACATCCGAGGTCGTGATTGGGGCCGAATTGAGGCCGTTCCGGCGCGGGCGTAAATATCTGCTTTTCGTCAATCGCTGTCAACGAAAAAGGTGACGGCGGACACGGGTGTTTGTGATGCGATTTGCGTTTCGCGGTTTCGCGGTAACCCGCATTTCTCACACTTTCAGCGACTCCCCTCCATCGAGCGCCTTCTCCCCCACGCTTTTTGTGGGGGAGAAGGTGGCGAAGCCGGATGACGGGGTGTTTGACCGTCGCGAAGAACGTGTTCGTGTGACCGGCCAACGCCCCCATCCGAACTTCGGCACCTTCTTCCCCCGAAAAGCACGAGGGGAGAAGGCGCTCGATGGGAGGGAATCCCTGAAAAGCGTCAGAAATGCAGGTTAACGTTGGCTAACGTGGATTCGAGGTCGCGCGGTGTCGTTACGGCGCCACTGCGGAACTACGCGTCTCTGCGAGCGCCTGCTTTGCCGCCGCCTGCACGCGAATGCTGGGATCGGTCGTGGCGATGCGCTGAAGATCGGGCACTGCATCGCGGCCGGCGACCTTCACGTAGGCGGACATGGCCACGATCATGGCGTCTTCCTTTTGGTCCTCGCGCATGCCGGCGACGGCGTTGAGCCGGGAGCGGTCGAGCATCTCGCGCAGCGGACCGATCGCGCGGCGGTCGCCGAGGCGGGCAAGCGAGACGGCGGCGTTCCAGCGAACATCGGCGACTTCGTCCTGCAGTCCATTCACGAGCACTGGCACGGCGCTTTGGTCGCCGATCGCGCCGAGCGTGAAGTACGCGGTCTTGCGGATGTCTTTGTCGTCCTCCGCCGCGGCTTTGGCAATGCGCGGCACGGAGGCAGGATCGCGAAGTTCGCCGAGGGCCATCAGCGCATAGACGCGGTTGTCTGTGTCTTTGTCGTTGAGACCATCGAGCAGCACCGGCGTGGCGCGCCGGTCGCCGAGGGTGCCGAGAACCATGCCGAGGTAGCGGCGGATGCGGGGATCGTCGGTTTTCGAATTGGTGTAGAGCGCGGCCACCTGCGGCTCGAGGTTCGGATAGCGCGACGCCTCGCCCCGCTTGAGCGATTTCGAAAGCTGATACGCCGCCTGCCAGCGCTCGTGCGAGCTGCCGGAACGGATGGCGTTGAGGTAATCGGGAATGGTCTGCTCGTCGGTGGCCAGTTTGCCGAAGAGAAAGAAGATCAGGACGGCGACGAAGACGATGCCGAGCGGAAAGACGACGAACTGGAAGAGGATCGTTCGCGAGGATTCTTTGGGGATGTCGGTTGCGGGTGTCGGGCGTCGGGTGTCGGGTGTCGGAGCGGCTGCTTTCGCCGACTCCGCAATGCGACTGGCTTCGTTCTCCGACTCCCCACTCCCGATTCCCGACACCCCGCTCAACGTCCCGTGCCCATCACGACAAAGTCAGGGAGATAGGTTTTGAGCTGCGTGGGCGCGTCGGGGACGACGATGGCGTCTTTGTCGCAAACCGATTCGCAGAGCCGGCAGGCCACGCATTTCTTCTCGTCGACGAAGGCGATCTTGTAGTGGTTCGCGACCGTCTCGTCGTTCGGATCGATCATCTTGATGCACTCGAACGGGCAGATGTCGACGCAGAACTCGCATCCCGTGCAAAGCTCTTTGATGACTTCGGCTTTCGGGATCTCTTTCGGCTTCACCCGCGGGATGAACTCGCCGTGCTGGTTCTGGATGGCGTCGACCGGGCAGTAGATGCCGCACACGGAACAGTCAATACAGCGCTCCGGATGGATGTAGTACATCCCTCGAGCCGCCCCCCAGATCGTGTTCGTGGGGCACTTGACTTCGCAGACGCTGCATCCAATGCACTTGTCGGTGATGAAATGAGGCATGGGCTCGGAGTTTACCTTACCAGTGCAACCATCGCACGGTCGTTGATGAAGAGTGGCTGGATTCTGCGGCGGTCGCGCACGAAAACGTCAAGCTCGGGCGCGTTCCGCTCACCAATCCAGAAGAACAACCCCGCGGGCGATCGCAGTCCCGCTTGCGGCAGGGCCCGCCAGCCCGGATGCTCCGCCTGCTCGGGCGGAAACGCGGTCACGCGCGGATGGCCATTCATCAATGTCTCGAGGTAGCAATATCCCGAGGCAACGACGTTCTGATTCGCTGCGATGTTCGCGGAAACCCATCGCGCGGCCTGGCGGAAGGAATCAGGCGGGCGATTGGCATGATCGAGAATACCGAGCACGCTCCAGGTGATTCCGACACCGATCATCGTTGTCATCAGCGCCAATCGAAACCGATTTTGCCGCAGCGATGCAGCAAGACACAGCACCAGCGGCGCCGCGACGATCGCCAGCGCAATCGGCGGCCGCACAAACAACCCATCCGGCCACGCGCTCGTCATCCACTCACGAGCCGCCGCCGGTTGTAGCGTAGCCAGCAGAACACCGGGCACAAAGAGAAGCGCGGCCAGCGCCAATGCAGACCAATGCCGGCCAAAAGGGTCCCAACCGAACGAGCCCGGACCGAGAAAACGCCACACGATCGAACGCAAACGGCCCGCCGGCCGGATCGAGGCAGACCGCGCGCCAGGCGCGAGTAGCATTGGAAAGCACAAAGCGCCGTAGTAATGCGAATACGCCGCGAGAACCAGCACGATCGCGGCGACAACAGGCCGGTCTTCATCAACCGCCAGCACCGCGATCGTCACGAACATCGCGCACATCGCGTACGCCCGCGTGTCCGCCGCGAAGAGCACCGCAGGAGGAAAAACTGCGAGTAGCAGCGCCGCAGCCGGCGCCCAACGCGTCGCCCGCAAAATCACAACGACCGAAACTGCCGCGCAAAGCAGTGACAAGAACCGCGTCGCCACGATCGACGGATCGCCAATCGCATGCACGACGAAGTAGTAGAGCGGCGGTCCGGAATCCAGCCGCAGCGCCGCCAGAATCCCGGCGAACGACTTCCCCGCAATCCAACGCGTGAATAGCTCGTCGAAGAACGGCGCGCGCACGATGAGAAGCGGCACGCGCAGCGCCGCGAAAAGAAGAAGAACGAGAGCAAAAAGGAAGTGACCGGTTGTCAGGCTCCCATTCCCGACCCCCGACTCCCCACTCCCGCCAGCAGTGCTCACACCGCCAGCAACTCCGAGATCGTCTTGATCAAATGCGACGACTGAATCGGCTTGGATATGTATGCGTTCGCGCCGAGGGCCAGACCGCGCTCGCGGTCTTCTTCAGCGCCTTCGGTCGTGATGATGATGATCGGGATGTTGCGGAGCTGCGCGTTCTGACGGACGAGCGAAACGAGCTTCAGTCCGTCCATCACCGGCATGTTGATGTCGGTGAGGATCAGATCGATCTTGTCGGGTCCGGAGAGTTTCTTCAGCGCATCGACGCCATCGACGGCCTCGATGATCCTGGCGTTCTTGAATCGCTTCAGCGAGAACGAGATCAACTGCCGCATGGTTGGCGAGTCTTCGACAACCAGAAAGTTCGCGTTCTCGAGTGCCAAGATTGATCCGCCCCTCAGGATGTGGTCGTCAGCAGGTCGAGGAAGCTCTGAATCGTGTTCAGCTTCCGCTCCGACTGCGAATAGAGTTTGGACGAGAAGATTGCCGTCGCTGCATGCGCGGCGAGCAGCGAGAAGAGCTCGTAGTCGACCGCCGAGAACGAGTCTTTCTGCTGGAGGAGTTTGTAGATGACCACCAGCCCGATGACGTGCTCCTTGATCTTGAGCGGCACCGCGGCCAGCGGCTTTTCGAGCGTGACTTTGCCGCCGCCTTCCATGTCCTGATTGATGTAATAACTCTCGCCGGTCCGGGCCACGCCGCCCATGATGCCGTCCCCGAGGCGCGTGGAGATGCTCTCGATACCGGGCATGACGTCTTCGCCTTCCGAGGCGATGGTCTTGAGCTCGTTCGTCTTCTCGTCGAGGAGCAGGATCGCGAACGACTCCGCGCCGACCAGATTGATGACGATCTCCTGCACGATCTGAATGACCTCGCGGAAATCGAGCGTGGAGTGAAGCTGGTAACTGGCCACGTACAAATTGGCGAGGTTGTTGTTCTGCTCTTCGACTTCGATGTAGCGGTTGGCGAAGTCCTTGTTCTCTTCCTCGACTTCCTTGAAACGCTGCGCGATGCGGCGGTTCTCCTCGGTGAGCTGTTTCACTTCGGCGCGCAGCCGCTGCACCTCGTCATCGGCACCGGACACCGATCCCGTTTCGAGCGTGGCGAGGCGATACCGCAGGCGCTGGTTTTCCCGCAGCAGCTCCTCGGTGAATTCTTTCCCCTTATTGAAAAGCTCGAGGAACTTCTCCGCTCTTTCTTCCGTCATGAAAATCTCGCTTGGACCGACACGGAGAGTAGCACAGGGCGCGCAGCCGTTGGGATGACGAAAAGAAAGTGATCGCGATCGAGCATCGCAACGAGCGCTACAATAGATCCATCAATCAATCATTGGAGTTGCCATGACGATGGAAGCCGATCCGGTTGTGGACCGCCTCGAGGATCAGATCTCGTGGTACGACCGCAAGAGCAGCAGCAACCAGAAAACGTACAAGAGGATCAAGTTCACCGAGATCGTCGCGGCCGCAATCCTCCCCTTCCTACCGGCGCTTCCGCTGTCGCACCCCGACTGGATTGCCGGCGGCCTCGGCGTGCTGATCACGATCCTTGAAGGCGCGCTCCATCTGAACCAGTACCAGGAAAACTGGATCGCTTACCGCTCCACGTGCGAATCGCTCAAGCACGAGAAATACGTCTTCCTCGCCAAAGCATCGCCATACGCCGGCGTCGCCGATCCGCGCGCGCTCCTCGCCGAGCGCGTCGAGTCGCTCGTCTCGCAGGAACACGCCAAGTGGGCATCGTCGCAGCAGGACAACACGAAGGCGAAACCGGCGACGGCGTGACGATCTCTTCGCGTCTTCGCGGCTTCGCGTGCCACCCCAATCACGCGAAGGCGCGAAGACGCGAAGACGCGAATCCTACCCGCTGCACAAGCGATGAATCGCGCGCGGGATCTCGCCGAGTGACAGCACTTGATCGACGCAGCCCGTTTTGATCGCTTCGTTCGGCATGCCGAAGATGATGGCGGACTTCGCGGACTCGGCGATCGTCTTGCCGCCTCGCTCGCGGACGCGGCGGATCGCTTGTGCGCCGTCATCGCCCATGCCGGTCATGATGATGGCGACGAGGCGCTCGCCGCAGACGTCGCTCGCGGATGTGATGAGGCGGTCCACCGATGGCGCGTAAACGTCGCTGACCTTCGCGGGGAAGGTGCGCAGAAAAAGCCCATCCGCGTTGCGGCGCACTTCCATCTGCATGCCGCCGGGTGCGATGTAGACCGTCCCGTTCTCGATCTTCTCGCCGTCGTCGCCTTCTTTCACGGTGTAGCTGGTGAGCTTGTTGACGCGTTCGGCGAAGAGACGCGTGAAGGCGGGCGGCATGTGCTGCGCGACGACGATCGGAATTGGCAGAAGTGGCAGTGATTGAAAAACATGTTGCAGCGCCGGCGGACCACCGGTCGAACAGCCGATGGCGACGAGCTCGATGCCGCCTTCGCACGTGCCGGAGGGACCTGCGTCCTGCGGCGCAAGCTCCTCCTCTTCGACGATCCGGCGCCGCAGATTCTCCATGCGGATGTCGGCCACCTGCAGGACTTTGGCAACGAGATCGCGTTCGATCTCCTCGAGCCGCGGCGAAACGCGTCCGCCAGGCTTGCCGATGAAATCGATGGCGCCGAGGTCGAGAGCCTTGAAAACGCTGCGATCGCTCGACCGTGACGACACCGCGATCACCGCCGTCGGCACATTCGCCATCAGCCATCGCAGAAACGCGAAGCCGTCCATGACCGGCATCTCCAGATCGAGCGTGATCACGTCAGGCTTGTGCTTCATCACCTGCTTGATCCCGTCCTCGCCGTTGACGGCCGTGGCCACGACCTTGATCTTCGACGACGACTCCAGCATCCGCGAGATCGTCACGCGGTTGTACGCAGAGTCGTCGATGACGAGGGCACGGAGGGGCATTCGGGCGGGCATCCTACCAGCGCGTTACTTCTGATAGACCATGTCGTTTTTCAGGTGGCGGAGCTTGAATTGGGTGGAGAGGGAAATGAGCGATTCGCTGTGTCCGAGGAGAAGGTAGCCGGACTCGGTGAGGCGGTTGTAGAAGTTCGTGACGACTACTTTTTTCGAGACGTCGTCGAAGTAGATGATCACGTTGCGGCAGAAGATGATGTCGAGGTGGCCGAGGAGAGAGACGCGCGCTTCGTCGTAGAGGTTGAGGCGGCCGAAGGAAACGCGGTTGCGGATGTCGTCGTGAAGGCGCCACGATCCGTCGCCGTTCGGGCTGAAGTATTTGTCGCGCAGCGGGATCTCCGTGGCCCGGAACGCGCTCTCGCGGTAGAAGCCGCGCCGCGCTTTGGCCAGAACCTGCTGGTTGATGTCGCTGGCGAAAATCTCGAAGGTGGCGTGATTGTAGTGGCCGGCTTCCGACAGCAGCATGGCGATCGAATACGGCTCTTCGCCCGATGAACAACCGGCCGACCAGATGCGGATTTTCTTCACCGTCTTGCGGCTCAGAATCTCCGGAACGATCTCCTCCGCGAACGCAGCGAGTTGCGCAGGCTCACGAAAGAAGTAGGTCTCATTCGTCGTGACCAGGTCGTAAATCTGATCGAACTCCGCCTCGGCGCGCGGGTCGTATTGCAGAAAGTAAAAGTACTTTTGGAACGAGTCGAAGTTCATTTCCTTCGCGCGAGGGGAGAGGCGCTTTTGCAGCAGGTACTTCGAGTTGTCGGAGAACCACATCCCTGTCCGCTTGTAAATCTGATCCCGCATCAGCCTGAACACGTCGTCCGGCAGATCGAGATGGTGATTCAGCGACAGATTGAATGTGGACATTGCCAGTCGATTAGTGAATTAGTGGATTAGTGGATCAGGTGAGCACGACTGGCATTTCCCTAATCATCTAATCTACTAATCCACTAACCCACTACCCCTTCATTGCCTGCAAAATCGCCGCGATCACCACCTCGCGCCGGCTGTCGGCCGTGCGCCAGGCCTCTTCGAGCAGATCGCGGAACAGATCCTTGTGACGGACGAACACCTCCGAGACTTCATCGAGAATCGCTGCGTTTTCGAGTGCCTTGAAAAGGAACGGGAACGAAGAGCGGTCGGGGATGCGGTCGAGCGCCAGCACCGCCGAC
>DATAMS010000296.1:0-2468 GCA_036260495.1 Thermoanaerobaculia bacterium | reverse complement strand
GGCTGGGTACTTCCGGCTGTTTGCCCGGTTGCCCGGCTGTTCGCGGTGTTCAGCGAATGTGCGAGCCATCGCTGGGTATCGGCCTCCTCCTCCGGCGAGAAGGGCACCATCTCCAGGCTCACCGAGACCGTACCGGACTGTCGCAACGGCGAGGGTGGGGCCAGAAGTACCGGCGTGTGCGACCACCAGTCAACGAGATGCGCGTAGTTGTCGATCGTCCGGCTTTCGCGACCGCCCGCGCCGTCGATGACGGCCACGATGTAGTTCTCATCCCACAGCTCGTATCGAATCTCCACACGCGCGCCAAGTTTGCGCTCGTGACCGTTGTTATCCCGTCCTTTCACCAGCAGCACAAAAGCGGTCGTGAGGCCGCTGCGCAGTTGCGTCATGACACGATCGCCGGTGATCGGGCTCGCAGGAAGCCGGATCAGGATCGCGCCATCCAGACGGGAAAAGACATGCGGTACATCGCTCCGAGGCGCAGCGGCTCCCAGCACTGCAAGCAAACAAGCGATTGCCGCGCTTTTGCACGTCACTTGGGTCGGCGCCATCCTGTGTATTCGAAATCGAAGCGGAGAAGTCCCCAGGAATTACGAAAGGCGATTCCGGCGTCGGCAATCCCGCGCGAGGTCGTAGTCTGATGCGGAAATGCGAGGTAATCGCGGGAAATGTGGGCCTCGAAACGAAGATCGCCGCCGTTGAACTGTCTCCATCGTGGCAGCAGACTGGCCGAATAGCCGCCGCGGAGGACGTATTCACGGTATGTGCTGCCATCGTGAGACAACACATCGCCGCCAGCCTGTACGGACTGGCCCGGCACAAACTCGTAATAGCGGTCAGCCTTGATCTCGAAATCCGTTTGATGCGCGACACGATAGTCGTTGAATTGCGACGAATTCCCACTCTTGATGCTGCGTGGTGCCGATACGAGATCGGCGCCGGCGTCGATATAGGTTCCATTATCCGGAAAAATCGGATCCGTCGTCGTGTCATACACCCAGAGCAATTGCAAACGATCATTCCCTACGATGGTCGAGCGCAACGGCACGGGCGGTGATCCGCCAAAGTGAAAAACCACTGGCAAGTGATCGAACCCTCCTCGCAGAGCGTTGTTGCCAAATAGCGGGACCGCCACGATCAGTTGCGCGTCCACCTGATCGATGGTCGTGACATGCGGCGATGGTCCGAACGATGCGGGAATTGAGTAATCGCGCGGCACATAGTCGGCGAGCACCGCAACGGACGCGTTCGTGCCGAAGAGATTGTATTGCGTATAGCCCAGCGAAAAGTGATCGACTCCCTGGCGCGTCACGGACGCTGTCAACAAGCCTTTGCCACCAACGAAGATCCTGCCTCCCACGGTTCCTCGGTCGGCGGTTGTGCGAATGAGCTCATTTCGAAACGCTACCGGTTGACCGTTTGGACCAAACACCGGAGTGTCAGCGGAAAGGAGACGGCGGATTTCGCCGAGGCTGACGAATAGCGGCTTGGTTTCTTCGACGGTGATCACGAGCACATACGCGCCGCGCGACGACCCTTTCTCAAGACGCACGTCCGTATGAAGAACAAACGGCAAACGGTTGATCCTGAGAACGCCATCATGAAGCTCCGTTTCCGTGTAACTGCGGCCGGCAACGAGATGCGACTCGGCCAGCATCACGGGAATCGAAGCAAAATGTGCCCCCTGAATAGAAATGGACTCGATGGGAAATCGAGTAACCTCTGCCGCAGCAGGCGCCGTAACAGCGGCGAGCAACAGCAGACCGTAAGAAAGGCGCACAATCCAGACCGGGAAAAACACCGGCCTGTCCAATTCGATCCATTGACTCGTCAATGTGCCACACCTCGGGACCGCCCTGCCGGCTCGACCGTAAACGCGGGCGAAAGCGTATACGTGAGCGCGTTACCAGGCACGTCCGCGACATGGATCCGAAGATCGGCCAGGCCTGATGTATCGGTGATTCCCAACACACTACACAGAAACGAAGTACCGTCAGGAATGTGGCCGAGCGCATCGATGTCCGTCCGCCCATTCGCGATGTCGGTCGTGCCCACCAGGCAGGTCAGTGGCCGCCAGGCATCACTCCCGTGAGGCTTCCACTGCAGAGTTGTCGCCTCTGCCCGCACCAACGCGTAACGCACCCCACCGTCACCAATAGGAATTTTGTCGAGGGCGGCAAAGTAAAGCGCGCCCGCCGTGTGCGGCTGGAGCCGTGAAACGGACCGGCCATTGGCATCCAGCAAACGTAACGCCGTAAACGCGGGAGGCGCATCATCCCCCAGGCGCGTATCGAACTGCGCCTCGAGCGTCGCGGTCCCGGAGATGCCATCGCTGACGACCGGCGTCGTTTCCTCGAGCCGGTAGATTCCCGGAGGGCCGGGAGGGTATGGAGGAAGAAACGTTTGCGCTGCATGAATGACGTTCCCCGACGCGTCGAAGACACGCAATTGTGCATTGGCGCCCTCGA
>DATAMS010000225.1:0-3351 GCA_036260495.1 Thermoanaerobaculia bacterium | reverse complement strand
GTCGGAGTCACAAATTCGAGAATCGCGCCGGCGTTGGATGTTCCAACGACGTGTGCTGCGATTTGTCCAGTGCCGCTGACGCGGCACGTCTCAAAATCACACGTTGACGAGGGGTGCGAGCGCCTTTTGCGAGCACCCCTCGTAGGTGCGTTTTGAGAATCGTGCCGCGTCAGCGGGACTGGACAATCAAGCACGATCGAGCGTTCCGAGGTTCTAAAAATGACCATCGGAGTCACGAATTCGAGAATCGCGCGGCGTTGGATGTTCCAACGACGATGTGCTGCGATTTGTCCAGTGCCGCTGACGCGGCACGTTTCAAAATCGCACGTTGACGAGGGGTGCTCGCAAAAAGCGCTCGCACCCCTCGCTACCCTCTTTCAGCCGCTGACGCGGCACCGCCGAGTACGCGAAGCGCAACCAACCGACAACCGACAACGCGTGGCCCGCCAGGGCCACGCAATCAAGCCACTTCCGCCCCTTTCGGCACGACCACGATCCCCGAGTCGGTCACCGTGAATCGCGCGCGGTCGGCTTCGATGTCGTAGCCGATCGTCGAGTTGGCGGGGATCTTCACGCCTTTATCGATGATCGTGCGGCGGATTTTCGAGTGGCGGCCGATCTCGACACCGTCCATCAGGATCGACTCGTCGACGTCGGTGTAGGAATGGATGCGGACGCGCGGATGGAGAATGCTGCGGTTGATCGTGCCGCCGGAAATGATCACGCCGGCTGAGACGAGCGAGTCGGTGGCGATTCCGATGCGCTGCGACTTCGAATCGGCGAAAACGAACTTCGCGGGTGGAAGGTTCAGTGGCGCCGAAACCATCGGCCACATCGTGTTGTAGAGATTGAACAGCGGAGTGACAGCCACGAGGTCGAGCGACGCCGCAAAGTACGAATCGATCGTACCGACATCGCGCCAGTAGCCGCGGTTGATCTCCGCTTCGCCCGGCACGTAGTTCTGACCGAAGTCGTACGCGTAAACCTTCATCTTCGGGTACATGGCCGGAATGATCTCTTTGCCGAAGTCGTGTGCGGCGTCGCGCAGGGCGTTGCGCTGCAACACCTCGATCATCACGTTGGCTTTGAAAATGTAGTTGCCCATCGACGCCAGAACCATGTCCGGACGGCCGGGAATCGTCTTCGCCCCTTCTTTCGGCTTCTCGACGAAGCCGGTGACGCGCCAGTCGCTGTCGACTTCGACGATGCCGAAGTGGTGCGCCTCTTCGACCGGCACCGGAATCGTGGCGATCGTGAGATCAGCGTCATTGGTCATGTGCTCCTGCAGCATCTGATTCACATCCATCTTGTAAATGTGATCGCCGCCGAAGACGCAGACAAACTCCGGCTGCTCATCGAAAATCAGCTCGAGGTTCTGGAACACCGCGTCGGCCGTTCCGCGAAACCAGAACGGACCTTTGCGCATCTGCGCCGGCACGATGTCGACGTACTGGCCGATCTCGGGCACCAGCCGCCACGTGCGCGTGATGTGCTCGATGAGCGAGTTCGACTTGAACTGCGTCATCACTTTGATCTTGAAAAACCCGGAGTTGATGAAGTTGTTGATGACGAAGTCGATGATCCGGTACCGGCCGCCGAATGGCACGGCGGGCTTGGCCCGGTCGCGTGTCAGCGGATAAAGACGCTCGCCCATACCGCCAGCGAGGATCATCGTCAGAATGTTGCGGCGGGCCAATGATGCGTGCATTCAGCTCCTGGTTTTCTCGCGGGATTCTTCTACGAAGCAGGCTCCGAAGCAATTCGGTAGCCAGGAGAAGCAGGGATCAGAGGACAAGAGGCCAGAGATTCAGGGCACTATCTGCAACGTCCTTCTGATCTCTTGTCCCTGATCTCTGCTCTCTGAATCTCAATCAAATTGACCGAACAGCGGCGCACGCGGCTCGGTCTGCGACGGACCCGGCGGAGGTGTGTCCACGATCAGCCGCGACGAAAGGCTCGATCGAATGACAGCGATTCGATGAAGCCCGGCCGCAAGCGTGCCGCGGGAAAACGGGATGCCGTCGACTGTGATCGCGCCCGATCCATCGTAGCGATACGTTGCCTCGGCCAGCGTCTCGAACGTCCGCTGGCTTCCGTCGGAGATTGCGGACAAATCGGCGCCCGGCAGGAAAATGTAGCCGCCGTAATGTGTGAAGTGCGTGCCGATGAAGTTCTTCTCCATCGGAGGGAGCGCCGCCGTCCGATAGTTGTAGAGAACGCAGGCCACGTTGTTGCGCCGAAGCTCCGGCACGATTCGCGGAAACGCGCCATTCCCATACGACTGCAGCATGTCGCCGCTCATCGCGTAAACCGGATAGGCATCCGGCCGGAAGTACAGTCCGGCCAGATCGAAGACCGTGCTGCGCGGAGAAACGACGCGTTCAACCTCTCGAAGCGTGGCGAACTGAGCATTCGCGGAATCGCCTGCTTTCTGCAATAGCCGCGGCGCGCTCATCGCGATCGCGACAATCGTGATGATGACGGCCAGCGCGGAAGTGACACGCGCACCGGTGAAAAGAAGCGGAGCAAGCGAGCCGATGACAGCGAGCAGGGGCATCACCGCGACATGCACGTACGGCCAGGGGAAAGGGTTTAGCCAAAGCGCCCCGAACGCGGCCAAGCCGGCAAACGCCGTGAAGAGAGTCAGCAGGTCACGTCTCCGAATCACGATCAGCGTAAGTCCTGCCAGCACGGCAATGATGAAAACGAGATTACGTGCGCCTTCGCGAATCAGAAAACCAGCCGGACCGAATGTCGCCCGCATCGCCGAATGGCTTACCGCCGATGTCGCATCAAGAATGACGTAGCGAATGAAGAACGACGCATTGCCGATCATGGCCATGATGCCGATGGCAGCGCCGAGCGGCACCAACGACATCAGCAGCGGCTGAAGCGCAAGGCGCGGCCGGCGCTCTCGCCATGCCGCGAAGAGCCAAAGCACCGCGAATGTGGCGAGAGGGAAAACCCCTTTCTGCGATAGCAAAAGCCCGCTTCCCAGAATGAAACTCTGCATCGTGAATCGCCGCAGTGCGGTCGAACGCTGCGAGAGCTCGATGGCAAGAGCGGCCATCATGCAACAGGCGAGAGCCCCGTCAGGTCTCACTTCGATTCCGCGCTCGATCAGCGTCGTGTGCGAGAGCGCCAACCCCGCCGCCAGCAACGCCGTCCATCGATTGCCCAGTTTCAATCCGCAGTAACCACAAAGCGTGATCGTGATGAGGAGAATCGCTCCCGAGAAGATCCTTCCGCGGTGATAGCTCGCAACAGGATCCGCCGGATCGACGCAGGGAAGCAACAGCACGTAAAGCAACGGCGGATGTCCCTGCCAGAAATCGCTGTAGATCATCCTGC
>DATAMS010000187.1:0-11905 GCA_036260495.1 Thermoanaerobaculia bacterium | reverse complement strand
GCGGTGCGCGCGGTCGACGCCGACGTGCAGAACCCGATGCCGCTCGCACGCGCGCTGCAGCAGATGGGCGAGCCGCTCTACGGCGCGCAGCCGCCGACCGGCTACAGCGACAAGGCGGACGTCTGGATCAACACCGGCGCGCTGATGAACCGGCTCAACTTCGCGCTTGCGCTGTCTGCGAACAAACTGCCGGGCGTGCAGAGCGATGTCGTGTCGCTGATCCCGACTGCCGAGGCGTCGGATGCGTCGCGGTCGGTGGAAGCGTTGGCGCTGGCTTTGACCGGCGGCAACCTGACCGAAGAGACGAGGAGCACCATCAAATCGCGGATCGTCGAGCGAAAAGCACCGGCGGAAGATCCATGGGACAACACCCAGCTTCCGACGGTCGCAGGTCTGATCCTCGGATCGCCGGAGTTTCAAAAGCAGTGAGCGAAGGTTGCCGGGTTGCCGGGTTGCCGAGTGCCGGTTTTGGGTAACCCGGCAACTCGCCAACCCGCCAACCAAGCAACTCAGCCACCACCAACGGAGTCCTCATGATCGACAGACGAATCTTTCTCAAGTCTTCCGGCCTCGCCCTCGTCGGCGGGAGCCTGTTGCCGAACGTGTTCGTGAAGATGGCGAAGGCATCAACGACGAAAGGAAGCAAGACGCTCGTCGCGATTTTTCAGCGCGGCGCCGTCGATGGACTGAACGTCATCGTGCCGTACGGCGAGCAGGCCTACTACGCCGCGCGGCCGACGATTGCGGTGCCGCGGCCGGGCGCCGCGGGCGGTGCGATCGACCTCGACGGATTCTTTGGACTTCATCCGTCGCTGGCGTCGCTCGCGCCGTACTTCAAGGATCACAGCGCGGCGTTTGTTCATGCCGTTGGCTCGCCGGATACGACGCGCTCGCATTTCGATGCGCAGGATTTCATGGAGTCGGGCACGCCGGGCGTGAAGTCGACCGAGGATGGATTTCTCTCACGCGCGGTCGGATTGAAGAAAGACCCCAAGGCCTCGCCGCTGCGCGCGGTTGCGTTTTCGCCGGCGTTGCCGCGCATCCTCTCCGGATCGGCCGGCGCCGTGGCGATGACGAACCTTGGCCAGTTCGGAATCCGCGGCGGCGCGAACGTCAGCGGCGGATTCGAATCGATGTATGCCGAGGCAGTGGCGGGGGCACTCGGGGGAACGGCGAAGGAATCGTTCGATGCCGCGCGCATCCTCAAGAGCGCCGATCCGCAGAAACTGCAGCCCGAGAATGGCGCCGTCTATCCATCTGGCCCGCTCGCTAATTCGCTGCGGCAGATCGCGCAATTGATCAAATCGAACGTCGGACTCGAAGTGGCGTTCGCCGATGTGAGCGGTTGGGACACGCACGCCGGCGAAGGCGGCGCGCAAGGGCAGCTCGCGAACAACCTCCGCACGTTCTCCGATGCAATCGCCGCCTTCACGCGCGACCTCGGGTCCCGCATGGGCGACGTGGTGCTCGTGACGATGTCGGAGTTCGGCCGCACGGTGCGCGAGAACGGCAACCGCGGCACCGACCACGGCCACGCCAACGTCATGCTCGTCCTCGGCGGCGGCGTCAAAGGCGGCAAGGTCTACGGCAAGTGGCCCGGCCTGGCTTCGCCACAGCTCTACGAAAACCGCGACCTCGCTATTACTACCGATTTCCGCGACGTCTTCGCCGAATTGCTGACGAAGCAGATGGCTGTGCCGTCGCTCAAGAGCGTGTTCCCGGGTTATGACGCGTCGCCGTCGAAGTGGCGGGGGATTTTGGCGTAGCGGAGTGGGCTGCCCGCGCGTCGTTTTCAGCGTCGCGCCGGAAAACCTCAATGTTCAATGTTGCGTGTTGAATGTTGGATGTTGAATGAAACGGAAGATCGACGATCGCCGGCATTCAACATTCACACTCAACATTGAACATTCAACATTCGAGCGACCGCCTGGGAAACGCGGAGGCCGATCTTTCACCGCCGAGCCGGCCCGATCGTGAACATCATTCCCATCGTCTTCCGATCGATGATCGGGGTTGCCTGCCAGGCGACGCGTTTTCCCGTGTGCCGGGCCAGGATTCCTTTCGCGACGGCGTGTCCGATCAGCGCGCCGGCTACGACGTCGGATGGGAAATGCACGTGGTCGTTCACGCGGGAAACAGCGATGCCGCTGGCCAGCGTGTAGACGATCGTCGGAACGATCCATCCGTCGTAGTGACCTGCGACAGCAGTGGCGAAGGCGAAGGCATTGGTGGCGTGGCCCGAGGGGAAGCTATCGAAGTTCTTATCGAACGGGTGAAACGAATGGCTGCCTTCGTTCTGGATCGGGCGGGCGCGCCCGAACGCATTCTTGAGCAGAGGCGTGATGATTCCCGCGGCAAAGAACTCCGACTGCAGCGAGTCGCGGCCGGCGTCGCGTAGCGCGTCATCGTGAATGCCAGCACCGGTCAGAATCATCAGCGCTGAGATTTCGAGGGCGCGATGGCCACCGAAGGGCGTCAGCGTTTTCGCGAATTGATCGGTCGTTGATGACCGCTGCTCCGCGAACTGGTTGGATGTCTGTTTGTCCACGGCGTACAGCGCCACCACCGCGGCCGTTCCTTCACCGAATCGCTCCCACGCCTGACGATCCCAATGCAAAGGCGCGGTGGCAACGCTCTTCGCATCGCGGACGTAGCGGACGACCTCATGTTTGACGGCGGTGGCGGCGCAGGCCACCTTGCTGCCGCATGCGTCGTCGGCGTACGCGACTGGCGACACTAAGAAAACGATGAGAACGACGTGGGTGAGGAGCCGCATGCGACGATGATTACACAGGTCCTTAGATGAACCTCCGATGAAGCGAATGTTTAGCGTAAGTTTATGCAATGCGTTGAATACTCGATGCGTTGGCGATGGTCAGTTGTATCAATAACCAAACAGGGGAGACCAATCATGTACAAGAAGATCACTACAGCGTTTGCCTTTGCCACGATCCTTTCGGCGGGAGCGTTTGCAGCCACGACGACCGCGAAGAACACCAAACAGCAGCCGAAGATCACAATGGAGCAGGCGCGCGCGACCGCGCTCAAGAAGGCTTCCGGCAAAGTCACGAGCGAAGAGCTCGAAAACGAGAAGGGGAAGCTGATCTACTCGTTTGACATCGCGACCTCGAAGGCGGATGTTACGGAAGTCAACGTTGACGCAATGACCGGCAAGATCGTCGCCGTACAGCACGAGAACGCCGCGAAGGAAGCCGCCGAGAAGAAGCAGGAAGCAAAAGAGAAGAGCAAACACTGATCAGTACAACCGCTGATCGCACTGAGGCGGCAAAGGCCGCCACAGTGCGGCCTTTCGCGCCGTTTCCTTCAATCGCGGCGTGCGATCAGGACTGCGTTCGTCCCTCCGAATGCGAACGAATTCGACATGACGCTCCGAATTTCCAACCCGTCTCGTCCTCGTCCCGGGACGTAATCGAGATCGCAGTCGGGATCGGGAACGGAGAGATTTGCGGTAGGGGGCACCGCATTGTGCGTCATCGCAAGGAGGCTAATGACGAATTCCAATGCACCGGCGCCGCCAAGAAGGTGGCCGTGCATCGATTTCGTGGAGCTGACCGGAATCTTGTAGGCGCCCTCGCCGAATACCGCTTTGATCGCTCGCGTCTCGGTGACGTCATTGAGCGCGGTAGCCGTGCCGTGAGCGTTGATGTAATGGACGTCAGGGGCGGCGATTCCCGCATCGGACAACGCCAATTGCATCGCTTTGGCCTGTCCCTCGACGGACGGCTTCGTCAGATGCCGGTAATCATTGTTCGATCCATAGCCGGCCAGCTCCCCATAAATTCGAGCGCCGCGCGCAATGGCACGATCGCGCTCTTCCAGCACGACCATTGCCGCGCCCTCGCCTAACACCAGCCCCGTTCGATTCCGCGAGAACGGACGGCACGACGCGGATGGGTCCTCGGGGTCCGGCACTGCGAGAATGTGCATCGCTTCCCACGCTTTGAAGAATCCGAATGTCAGCGGCGCTTCCGCCCCACCTGCGATCATCACGTCCGCGGTCCCGTACTGAATTTGCCGGAACGCTTCGCCGATCGAAACGGACGATGAGGAGCAGGCGCACGAATAGGTCAAGTCGGGGCCGGCAAGAGAATGCTGGATGGCGATGTGCGCTCCCGGGGCGTTGTTCATTACTTTGAGAACCGTGAGCGGTTTCAGGCGGTTGGGATCGCGCAGAAGCAATTGCGCGAATGTCTCTTCGAGCGCGTTCGCCGCGCCCATTCCGGTTCCGAACGAGACGCCCGATCGTTCGCGCAGCTCGTCGTTAAACTCGATGCCACTGTCGCGCACCGCCATCGCGGCAGCCGCCATCGCAAACTGTCCGACGCGGTCGATGTGGTCGAGTTTCTGCTGCGGCGGCAAGTAGAGCGCGGTATCGAAATCGGCTGATCCGGCCACGTTCGAGGAGCGGCCGTTCGCGCTTTCGGTGACCACTTCGCGGATCCCTGACTGGCCTTCCATCAACCTGGAGAACAGTGTCTCGGGATCGTTGCCCAGCGGTGTGATTACGCCGAGGCCGGTGACGACGACGCGCCTCACGCCGCGGGCTCCGCGGATGCGAGGATCATCGTCTTCAGTGCGGCACATCCATCGTGTTTCACGCGCGAATCTTAAACTCATCGCCACGCCGCCGCGTGGATAGAAGTCGTCACCGGTCAGCGGCAGGAGATTGATCGCGGGCGTCGAGGATGTAGCCGGAACCGCGGATCGTGCGAATCAGTTTCACGTCGCGCTCGCGATCGACAAGCCGTCGTAACCGGCCGATGTAGACCTCGATCAGATTCGAGAACGGATCGAACTCCTCGTTCCAGACATGTTCGGCGATCTCCTCGCGTCCCATGACGCGCCCGGCGTTTACCGAAAGATATTCGAGCAGCGCGTACTCCTTCGTCGTCAACTGCAGCTCGACACCGGCGCGCGTGACGCGATGCGACCGCGTATCGAGCCGCAGGTCGCCGACTTCGATGACCGGATACTGCCGCGTGCCGCGCCGGCGCAGCAGCGCGCGCAGACGCGCCAGCAGCTCCGCGAACTCGAACGGTTTGACGAGATAGTCGTCCGCGCCGGAGTCCAGGCCCTCGATGCGGTCCGCGAGCGAGTCGCGCGCCGTCAGCATCAGAATCGAAGCGTCGTTGCCTTCGCTGCGCAGTTGGCGGCAGACCTCGAAACCGTCCGGCGGCGGGATCATGGCGTCGAGGACGATGATGTCGTACGAAGCCGTCGCGGCGGCCTCGATCGCGGTCTCTCCCGTCGCGGCCACATCGACCGCATACGACTGTTCGCGCAGTCCTCGGGCGATGAATCGCGACATGTCCGGATCATCTTCGACGACAAGGATTCGCATGATTGATTCTCCGTTTAGCCGGCGTCGCGGGCCGGACTGGAACGAGACGGTTCAGGAACAGCACAAGGCAGTTCCGCCACGAACACGCTGCCATCGGCGTCAGATCGTTCCAGGCGCACGCTGCCTCCGTGGACTTCTGCGATCCAGCGGGCGATTGGCAAGCCGAGGCCGGCGCCGGCACTCTGTGGGCGCGCGCGATCCCCGCGAAAGAAGCGCTCGAAGATGTGGACCTGATCGCTCTGCGGGATTCCGCTGCCGCTGTCCGTGACGCGGATGGAACAAACGTTGCCGTTCGATTCCACTGCGACATGCACGCGTCCCCGGTCCGGCGTGAACTTCACAGCGTTCTCGACGAGGTTCAGAACGAGCCGTTGGATGAGCTCCTCGTCCGCGACCATCACAATGTCCTCTTCGACCGTGCAGCTCATCTCGATTCCGCGTGTCTGAACCACGCTTCGGAGACCGCGGATGCAGTCGCTCACAACATCGCCGGCATAGAAACGCGAAGGCGAGATCGGATAGGCGCCTTCATCGCGGCGCGCCAGAAGAAAAAGGTTCTGGACGATCGTCGTCAGTTTTCGCGCCGCGCGGTGCATGACCTCGATGCTTTCGCGATAGTCGGCCGCGGAACGGTCGCTGCGGGTGAGAGCAACGTCCGCCTCGCCTTGAATGATGGCGATCGGCGTGCGCAGTTCGTGCGACGCGTCGGCCATGAAGCGCCGCTGCGACTCGAAGGCGAGCTGAAGGCGCTCCAGCAGGCCGTTGAGCGTCGCGCCGAGGTATCCAAGTTCGTCGCGCTCATCATCGACCTCGATCCTCTCGTCCAGCGTCTCGGCGCCGATCTGCCGCGCCTTCATGCTCATCTTCGTAACGGGTGCGAGGCTGTTCCGGGCCAGGAGATACCCGCCCGCCGCGGCGACGATCAGCGCGAGCGGAATGCCGACAAGCACCGCGTGCGCGGCGCTCTCCATGCGGTCTGCCTGCTCGTCGAGATCCCGCGCCACGACATAGGTGTAGCGTCTGCCAGCGACGTTGATCGGAGTTGCGACGACACGAACGCCGTCTCCTTCGTCGCCGCCGGCAATTGTCTGATATCCCTTACCGCCCGACCGGACCCACTGTGCGATTCGTCCTCGTTCCGCGGTTCCGATCACGGACTTCGATGCGCCGGCGAGCTGGCCATCGGAAGAGAAGGCGAGGATCTCGCGATCGTTGTAACGAAATCCGCCCAGCACATCGTGACCGCTCGCGTGACCGCTCGATCGGTCAGCGGGATTCCATGCGGCCACGATCTCCTGGGTCGTCGCGGCGAGTGAGGCATCGGTATCGGCGCGAATCTCGCGGGCCAGCAGCACGTAGCTCACCGCGCTGAAGATCGTCAGCATCAACGCCAGAATGGCCGTGTACCAGATCGTCAATCGGGCACGAACTGAATGCAGCATCGATGTAGTGTCCCGCCTGCGTCGCGCTGCGTCTACCGCAATCCGCGTCATCGTGTTCGCGTGCAGGTGAACCGGCGATGAATATGCGTCGTTGAGCGAGAGCCATTCACCTCGCGTTTACGTCGTTCAGTTAAACTCCGGCGCCCGATGTACAGACCGCGTCTGTTCATGATTTTCCTCCTCCTGGCTCCGCCTCTCGTCGCTCAGACGACGCAGACGCCTCCGCTCACGATCGAGAGCGCCACGCAAGCGGCGCTGCGGCTGGCATCGGCGTATCAGCAAGCGGTGATCGATGAGGAGATCGCGGCGCTCGATCTCACGCAGGCGCGCGCCGCGCTCTTGCCGTGGGCGCGCGATTCGTTCACGGCCACGTACAACAAACCGATTCGTCCCGGCGCCACCGATCCGGCGTTCATCGCGCAGAACTCGGTGCGTGAATACCAGCAACTCCTCGGCGTCGAAGGCTCGCTCGATTTCGGGATGCGTGCGGCGATGTCGAAAAGCCGCGCGCTGCTGGCCGCGGCGCACGCCGGTACGGAGATCGCGCGGCGCGCGCTCGTACGCGGCGTGCGCGAGGCGTATTTCGGACTTGCGCTGGCCACCGCGAAACGGCGCAGCGCGGAAGAGACGCTCGCCGCCGCCGAGGAGTTCGAGCGCGTCAATGCGTTGCAACAAAACGCCGGAGAGCTGGCCGAGATCGATGTGATTCGCGCACGGATGCAAACGGCGCAGCGCCGTGATGATGCCGAGCAGGCGCGATTGCAGGAAGCGAATGCGCTTGCAGCGATGCGCGTGCTGGCAGGCATCCGCGCGCCGGAGCCGCTGTCGGTTTCGGATCTGACACCGCAACCTTCGAGCGCGGACGTCGACCGCTTCACTGCTGACACGATCGCGAAACGTCCCGAGCTGACGCAGGCCGAGCAGCAGTTGCGCGCGGCGCGAAGCGACGTCGGTGTCGCCCGTGCGGGCAGGCTTCCGGCGTTGTCGTATTCGATCGACGAAGGGTTCGACTCGCCCTCGCTGCACGCGTCCGACATCCGCGAGCACCGCGGCTATCTGGCCATGGTCAACCTGAACATTCCGATCTTCGATTGGGGAATCGGCCGCGCGAAACAGCGCCAGGCGGAATTGCACGCGCAAGCTGCGGAGAATCAACTCGCGATCACGCAACGTGAGGTCGATTTGGAGTTTCGCGCAGCGCACGACGAAGCGCTCACCGCCATCCATCGCGCGGACAACGCGCGCACCGCTGTCGCCGATGCGCAACGCAACGCGGACATATCCATCGCACGTTACCGTGCCGGCGAAGCGCCCATTCTCGAAGTCACCGACGCGCTGACGACGCTGGCGCAGCAACGAAGCAACTATCAGCAGGCGCTGTTCGATTTCGAAATGGCCCGAGCCCGCCTTCAGGAGGCCGCAGGAGAATGAGCTCGACACTGATGAATGGGCCGGGTTCGATTGATGAGCCGTTTTGGCGCAGACGCCGCTGGCAGATTGGCGTCGCCGTCGGGCTCTTGATTTTGATCGTGGCTGGTTGGTGCTGGCATCGCCACAACGCCGCCGGTGAAGGCGAGGCCGAGGCGCCTGTCGTCAGCGTGCGATTGGCGAAAGCGGAAGTCGGACCGATCGCGCAGCCGCTCGACATCGTCGGCACGATCACCGGCCGTCAGGAGGCGACCATCTCGCCGAAAGTCAGCGCGCAGATCGCGAAGATGGATTTGATCAAGAATCGCGTCGTCCATCGCGGCGACATCCTCGCGGTGCTCGAGGCGCGCGATCTGAATGCGCAACGCGCCGAAGCCGCGGCGGCTCTTCGCGAAGCCGAGGCGGGGATCACCAACACGGGGCAAGGCGCGATTCCGCTGACCAACGCGCAGGACGCGAAAGCCGTTCACGATGCGCAGGGCACCGCCGGCAATATGCGCAAGACGTACGAGCGCCGCAAAACGCTTTTCGAGCAGGGCGGCATCTCGAAGAAGGATCTCGAATCGTCGCAGCTCGATTTGACGAAGGCGGAAGACGATCTGCGTCTCGCCGAGCGCTCGGCCGCGTTGCACAAGTCGACGACGAATCCGTCCGATCTCGCGGTTGCCAAAAGTAAGGTGCAGCAAGCCTCCAGCCGGCTCGCGGCGCTCAACGCCCAGGCGGACTACGCCACGATCCGCGCGCCGTTCGACGGCATCGTCACCGACCAGTTTCTGCGCCAGGGCGACTTTGCCACCGCTGGAACGAAGCTGCTGACGATCGCCGACATGTCGACCGTCATCGTCAAAGCGCCGCTGTCGATCGATGCCGCCGCCAACGTTCGCGCGGGCGATACGGCGAGCGTGATGCCCGACTCGATGCCGGGCGTGACGTTGCACGGAACCGTGAGTCTCGCCGGCGGTGCTGCCGATCCGCAGAGCCGCGCGGCCGAGGTGTGGATCACGCTGCCGAATCCCGACGGACGCCTTCGCGACAACAGCGCCGCGCGCGTCACCATCAACAGCAGCAACGTGCCAAACGCCGTGGTCGTCCCGACTTCCGCGGTCACGCTCGACGCCACCAACGCCAACAGCGGCACGGTCATGGTCGTCGACGCGAAGTCGGTCGCGCACGAAACGAAGGTCACTACCGGCGCGCACACGCGCGAGCGGACGCAGATCACGAGCGGGCTGCACGGCGGCGAGACGGTCGTGATCGAAGGCAACTACGGTCTGCCGGACGGCACGAAGGTTCAGAACGCCGACGCGGTTCCGAAGACCGCCACCAACGCTCCGGCGGAAAAAGATTAATGAACCTCGGGCGCCTGATCTCCGGCCAGAAGCGGGCGGTGTTGCTCGTGATCGCGTTGCTGTCGATCGGCGGCCTGGTTGCGCTGGCCCGCATTCCGCGCGCGCTGTTTCCGCAGACGGATTTTCCGCGCATCATCATCGTCGCGGAGAACGGCGTCGCGCCGGCGCAGCAAACGCTCGTCTCGGTCACCAAGCCGATCGAAGAGGCGATGAGCGGTATCCCCGGAATCTCGCGGATCAAGTCGACGACGGCACGCGGCTCGTCGGAGATCGATCTCTTTTTCGACTGGCGAACCGACATCATTCAGACACTGCAGCTCGTGCAGACGCGCGTGTCGCAGCTCGCGTCGAAACTTCCGCCCGGTGCGACGATCGAGCGGACGGAGCGGCTGACGTTTGCGGTGTTTCCGATTATCGGCTACAGCATTACGTCGCCGGTGCGCGATCTGGGAACGTTGCGCAATCTCGCCGAGGTCACGCTGCGTCCGCCGGTCGCGCGGATCGACGGCGTGTCCAGCGTCGAAGTCCTGGGCGGGCAGTTGCGCGAATATCACGTGCTCATCGACCGCTCGCGGCTGGAAGCGCGCGGCGTTTCGCTGCAGCAGGTTTCCGATGCGGTGCGCGGATCGAACGTAATCAATTCGCCGGGCCTCATCAACGAGAATCATCAACTTGAACTTGCACTCGTCAGCGGTCAGGCGACGTCGCTCGACGATCTTGCCGCGATCGTCGTGACGACGGTGAACAACGTGCCGGTGCGCGTCGGCGACGTGGCCACCGTCAGCCCCGGACTCGAGCCGCGCTTCACGATCGTGACCGCGGACGGGCGGCCGGCGGTGCTGGTGAACGTGCTGCGGCAACCGACCGCCAACATCATCGCGGTCGCTGACGGCGTGAAGTCGGAGATGGCCGCGCTTCGCAAGCAGTTGCCCCGCGACGTCGAGATCAAGCCCTACTACGACCAGTCGCTGCTCGTCAGCAGTTCGGTGTCGTCGGTGCGCGACGCGATCCTCATCGGCCTCATTCTGTCGGTGGCGATTCTTTACGGCTTTCTTCGCAATTGGGGGACGACGCTCGTGGCCGCGCTCGTCATTCCGGTCACGGTGCTCATCACATTCGTGGCGATGTGGATCGTCGGCCTGAGCTTCGATCTGATGACGCTGGGCGGCGTGGCGGCCGCGATCGGACTCGTCATCGACGACGCCATCGTCGTCGTCGAGAACATCTACTCGCACATGCTGCGCGGCGAGTCGCGTGCCGAGGCGGTGCATCGGGCGATCAGCGAAATCTCGGGCCCGATCATCGGCTCGACGATCACGCCAGTCGTCGTTTTTCTGCCGCTTGCGCTGCTGACAGGCGTCACCGGCGTCTTCTTCCGATCGCTGGCGCTGACGATGAGCGTGGCGCTGCTGACGTCGTTGTTCCTGGCGCTGACGTTCACGCCGGTGCTCGCGGAACGGTTTATTCGCGTGCGGCCACGCGTTCGCGAGGTTCCGGAGTCGCGCGGCGATGAAGCGAACGACAGTTCCTTCGATCCCGCGAAACCGCGAGACCACGAGACCGCGATCCGCGACCATGAGACCGCGGAAGAGCACGGACCGGTGCTCACGCGTCTCATCAATGCCTACGAATGGCTGCTCGCGCACGCGCTGGCGCGGCGGCCGCTCGTTCTCGTGATCATCGCGGTTCTGGCGGTTCTCACCTTCTTCATTTACAAAGGACTCGGCTCCGAGTTTCTCCCGGAGTTCGAGGAGCATGGCTTCATTCTCGATTACGTCGCGCCGCCCGGTGCGTCGCTGGACGAGACTGACCGGATGCTGCGGCACGTCGAGCAGATGCTGAAGGAGACGCCCGCGGTGGATGGATATTCGCGTCGGACTGGCGCGCAACTCGGACTCGCCGGCGTGACGGAGCCGAACACCGGCGACTTTGCGATCAAACTGAAGGATTCGGCGGCGACCGATGAGGTGATCAGCGATCTCCGCCACAAGATCGAATCTACGGAGCCCGCGCTGCGCGTCGAATTTCCGGGCATCCTCTCCGATCTGATCGGCGATCTGGTCAGCGCACCGCAACCGATCGAGATCCGCGTGTTCAATGAAGACGCCGCGGCCTTGCGGCGCACGGCGGAGCAGATCGCGGTGTCGATCGCGAAAGTCGATGGCGTCGTCGACGTCTTCAACGGCGTCGTCATCAGTGGTCCCGCGGTGATTTTCCAGATCGATCCGCAGCGCGCCGCGCTCTACGGCGTGACCGCTGCCGATGTGAACGAAGCGATGACCACAGCCCTCGGCGGCGACGTCGTATCGAACGTGATCGAGCAC
>DATAMS010000135.1:0-4596 GCA_036260495.1 Thermoanaerobaculia bacterium | reverse complement strand
ATGCTCGCCGACCGGTAAAACGCTTTTTCAGCAGCCTGCTAGTGGATCCAATCTCACCGGCTTGGAGCCGCACGCCAGATAGTACCGCACTTCGGCGGCCAGCCGGGCATCATCACCAACGCGGGATTCACGTTTCTTGATCCTGCTGCGATCCCCCTTCTTGATGGGCGCATGGCTGCGCTCCTTGCACTGGCGCTCGCACTCATAGGCTGGATAATGAGCGCGCAATTGCGGTAGCCTTCCAGCGTCAGCGATTCACAAACCGCACCTCAAAGATCGGCCTCCCTTCCTCCCGATACTTCGCCTCGTAATTCGTTCGCGGCGGATCGTCTGCGCCCGGCACGCGGCGCTCGCTTGGGAAGAATTGTTCGATGATTGGCGCGGCGGATTCGTAGTAGTCGCGGTGGTCGGTGACGAAGATCCCCCTGCCTCCCGGCACCAGCACGCGGCGCATTTCAATCAACGCCTCGGCGCGGATGATCCGGCGTTTCTGTTCGCGTTTGCGCGGCCAGGGATCAGGGAAGTAGATGTGGATCTCATCGATCGACGACTCGGGAAGCATGTCGCGCAGGACGAGGAAGGCGTCGTGGTTGATGAGGCGGACGTTGGTCAGGCCGCGCTTGAGCACGCGGTCGCGGATCACGCGGTGGTAGTGCAACGATTTCTCGATGCCGATGTAATTGATGTCCGGTTGCTCGGCCGCGCCGGAGATGAGAAAGCGGCCTTTGCCTGAGCCGATCTCGAGGACGACGCGGTTGCGGTTGCCGAAGATTGCGGCGACATCGAGGCGGACGAAACCGGTCTCGCGCGGGTCGATGACGAAATCAGAAGCGTTCACGGCGGCATCATACGCAAGCAACGTATCCGGTCCTTTCGTCCATCTTTGCGGCGTGCTATCGTTTTGCTCATCCCGTCCTGAAAAATGATTCCTCCTCCACCTGCTGACACGGTTTTCGAGTCCTTGCCGGCGCTCGCCCGAGCGAATGTAGAGACTCCCGGCATTGACGAATTGGAGTTCGTGCGGATCTACGAAGAGAACTTCGACCTGCTCGTTTCGCTGGCCGTCCGCAAGTTTCAGGTGCCGTTTGGCGACGCCGAGGGCCTCGCGCATGAGGTCTTTCTTTCGTATCTGAAACGGCGCAAGGAGATCCGCGCGCTGCATGGTTGGCTGATCGGCGCGATCTGCAATGCCAGCCGTCATTACTGGCGCAAACACGATCGAAGCATCGATCAGCTCGACGACGAGGCTACGTCGGTTCACATCGATCCGGGTACCGAGAACGTGTCGGAGTGGCTGCTGGCGCGCATTGCCGCCGGTGAAGCGCTGGCCGTTCTCTCGCCGCGCTATCAGCACATCCTGCGTCTGCGTTATTACGAGGGCTACACCATTCCGGAGATCGCCGAGGAGCTGGGCGTCACGGCGAAATACGCGCAGAAGCTGGTGATGAAAATCCTTCGCCGCGCGGAGGATTTTTTCAGAGTCTCGGCGGTCCCGAGGGAAAGAAAATGAAGCACGCCGACGATGTAGAGCACCTCGCCGGATGCGCGCGGTGCCGGCAGCGGTTCGCGGGCAAAGCGATCCCGATCGACAGCAGCGAGCGCCTCGCCCGCAAGCGTGAGTTCGTCGCAGCCGTCATGCGTCTCGAGCACGAGCGCAACGATGCGGCGGATGTCGTGGCGCGGCTTCTGCGCGAGACACCGGTCGCGGAATGGCCGCGGCTGGCCGGCTTGCCCACGTTGCGCAACAACGCGGCGCTGGAGCAGATGAGCGATGAAGTCCGCAAGCGCCTGCATCGCCGTCCGACCGAAGCACTGACGATCGCGCAGATCTCGACGTCCGTCGCGGAAGCGATTCCCGCCGGTCTGTATCCGCCGCTCGTGCTCGCGCAGATGCGCGCGAACGCGTGGAAGGATCGAGCCAGCGCGCTGCGATATCTGGCGCGATACGACGAAGCGCTGGATGCGGCGACGCGCGGGGAGAATTATCTGGCGCCGTTCGCAGCGGTCGAGCACGATCGGGCGATCGTGAGAATGGTGAAGGGAATGGTGCTCGCGCAAATCGGCCGGCTCGAAGAAGCGCTTCCGATCATGGCTGATTGCCGACGCGTGTTTGCGGAGCATGGCGATCATCGGCGTCATGTGCATTCCGGAATTGCCGAGGGAAACGTGCTTTATGAGACCTCGCGTTACGCCGACGCGAGCATTGTTTACGCCGACGTTCTCGACAGTGCCATTGCCACCGGCGACGTCGAGTCGCAAGCGAGCCTTCACAACAACCTCGGCTACTGCATGACTCACCTCGGCGACTACGACCGCGCGAACATCCACTTCTCGGAAGCGATCGCGAAGTTCACCGATCTCGGGTTCACAGCCGAAGTCCCGCGAACCGAGCGTGGTGCCGGTCTCATTCTGATCGGCCGCGGCCAACTCGCCAGCGGACTAACTCATCTTCGTGCAGCACGCCGCGATTTCGCTGCCGCCGGAATGGTCGAAGAGGCAGGACTCTGCGCTCTGAACATCGCAGCGGTGCTAGTGGAACGAAGCGAAGGTTTGGAAGCGCGAGAGCTCACGCAGAACGTCGTCGACGAATTCACCGCCGCGGGACTCGACGAGCGCGCCATCGCCGCCGTGGTTGATCTCCGCGACACCATTGACGTGGACGGTGCGACGGCCGAAACCGTGCGCAACGTTCACGCCTTTGTCGAGAGCCTGCACGACGATGCCTGCTGCCTGGCGAACTAGCCCCGAACTAGCCCACACGTTTCGCGATGCCTTCCCATCGAGCGCCTTCTCCCACCGTGCTTTTCGGGGGGAGAAGGTGGCGAAGCCGGATGAGGGGGGCGTAACACCAGACAAACACGTTCTCAGCGACAGCCAACGCCCCCTCATCCGGCTTCGCCACCTTCTCCCCCACAAAAGGCGTGGGGGAGAAGGCGCTCGAATGAGAGCGCGATGCCAGGAATTTCACTGGCAAGTGTGAAATGCAGGCTAGTTCCGCCTCACGGATGGGGCCACGACAGGTCGCCCAAATCCAATCCGACGACGTGCCGGATGATCCTGATGATCTTCGATCCGAACGACGTTCCGGCATCGCTGCTCGACGGAACGGCGTAGACACTTGATGTGGTGAGCGCAACAAGAAGCGAAGCAGTGGCTAGAGCTTTCGATAGACGACGCATAATCCCTCCGATGTGTGCCCGGCGACGCGCCGGACGGTTTTCAGGAGGGCACCCTC
Organism: Thermoanaerobaculia bacterium; assembly: GCA_036260495.1. GTDB lineage: Bacteria > Acidobacteriota > Thermoanaerobaculia > Gp7-AA8 > Gp7-AA8 > JADGNZ01. The sequence continues at coordinate 1,361 of DATAMS010000135.1, read as the reverse complement.
ACCGCTGGAGTGACGGAAACGGAACTATTGCTACCGTCGAATGTGAACTATTCTGCACACGGGAGCCGCACAAGGCACGGATAGGAGAGAAAGGCGGCGAATGCACCAAAGACTCTATTTCCGGCGGGTCACGCGGCGTTTCCAGGTCTTTTCATCGCGCGCCTGATGCGTCACGGCGAGGACTACGATCGATTCATCGCCGACAGTGAAGTAGATTGCATACGAGAACCGCGTCATGAGCGCCCGTCTCACTTCATTGAACACCTTCGGGTACATGAGCGGGTTCTCTTCGATCGAAGTCGCGAGAGATTTCAGCTCATCGAGGAAGGCCTGCACCATGTGCGACGCCTCCCGCTCGTACCACTTGCGCGCGCGCACCACATCGCCACGGGCAAGACTTCGGAAGCGCAGCGTGTATCGCATCACCTGGGAAACAGCTCGGCCTCGAGCTCTTCCCACGACACGCTCTGGTCAGGATTGCGGCGTTGGTCTTCGAGCCGCTGCTCGATCAGCTCCCTGTGTGCTTCGGGAACCGGCACGTCATCAGGAGAGAGACTGTCCCACAGACTCTCGATCAAGCGCAGCCGCGCTTCGGCCGGCAACTCAAAGATCTCTTCCTTGCTCAGTGTCCTGGACATGTGCGCCATTGTAAGTCTGCTTCGTTTCTGGGGCCGCCATCGATTGGAGGCGAACTTCTTTCCCGACGTTACCCGAGGAGTTTGCGAAACAGAATGTTGCCGAGGATTGCGGCTGCTTCATCGTCCGCAAAACCGCGCCGGTACGGCTCGATCAGCGCGACGACGATCGTGCGTGTTTCATCGCTCTCCTGCGCTTCGCCGATGAGGGATGCGACGACACCCCCGAATGGTCCGTTCATCAACTCGTTAAATGCTTCGCTTTCGCCGCCGGGAACCGGCGCCGGCACCTCGGCGCGAATGATTTCGGCCGCGAGCGCCGCTTTCGACGGCCAGCGCCGGTAAATCGATGACTTGGCGGTGCCGGCGCGCCGCGCGACTTCGTCGAGGCCGAGCGCGCGGTAGCCGCCTTCGCGAAGGAGGTTTCGCGCGGCGTCGGTGATCTCGGCATCAGCTTCGGTGCGGCGCGGGCGGCCGCGGCCGCGTTTATCAGTCATCCCAAAAAAATCTTAAACCACAGAGGCACAGAGATCACAGAGATGGAAGATGCGGGTTCTGCTCCGGCTCCCCACCCCCGACACCCCACACCCCACTAAATCGTCTGCCCGCTCGCTGGCGGATAGTCATCGGCGCGGACCAGGATCTCGCGCGGTTTCGAGCCTTGCGAGGGGCCGACGACGCCGTTGGCTTCCATGATCTCGATCAGTCGGGCAGCGCGGGAGTAGC
>DATAMS010000133.1:0-3256 GCA_036260495.1 Thermoanaerobaculia bacterium | reverse complement strand
TAGGCTAATTGGAGAAGGTTTTGGGAGAAGGTTTTGGGAGAAGGTTTTGGGAGAAGGTTTTGGGAGAAGGTTCTTGCGAGAAGGTTTTGAGCCAACCTCTTTGCGAGACCCAAACATCGAGCGCCTTCTCCCCACGCTTCTCAGTGGGGAGAAGGTGGCGAAGCCGGATGAGGGGGCCCTTGAGAAACCTTCAGCGTGATCTTGCGACCGTCAGCGAGCCTCAGCTCCCAAGTTGCGAAAGGCTTGATTCCAATTCGTCGAGAATCTTCGCCCGAACGATGCTGTAGATCGCAAACTCGACGTGCCGCATCTCTCCGGGCCGGGCGGCGTTTCCAACCTCGAGATTCAACACGGCCAATTGCATTCATCGATACTACCTCGGCAAAACCGGCGGCTTACTCGTATCCGTCGCCGGCGGTTTGTTTGTGTCCGTCGGCGCCGGCTTGTTCGTGTCGGTGGGCATCGATTGAATCGTGGTTGACGGTGGAGGTGGTTGATCCGAACGATCCCGATTCGGATCGCGATTGGGATTGACCTGATCACGACGCGGCTCTCCGGAAGTAGTCGTCGCCGTCGTGTCGGTCTTGAAGATTCCTCCGCCCAGCGTGTTGTCTCCTGATTCGGGAGGAAGCGGCGGAAGCGTCGGGAACCCGGTCGTCGTGACCTCGGGTGACACAGGCATTCCGGCCGTGTCGAGCGCGATCGGATTGCCGAATTGATCGAGGGCCGGCGCGGGCGGAGCCTGCGGGCTGTGCAGCGGACAGGGATTCATCGGCTGCGTTCCCGACTTGAACGCCTCGTTCACCACCGAGCGTTGCGGGCATGCCGGCACGGCCAGTCCTCCGCTGGTCTCATCAATCTGCGCCATCGCGATGCCGTCCGGCGCCGCGAAGTCGGCATTCGGCTGGCCCGCCGTCACCGCCTGCATGTAGCGCGTCCAAATCGGCACCGCGCCGCTGCCGCCGGAGAGTCCGGTGGGCTGGTTGTCATCGAAACCGAGCCATGTCAGCGTCAGCGTCTTGGGCGTGAATCCGATGAACCAGGCGTCGCGTTTGTCGTTCGTCGTGCCGGTCTTCCCCGCGGCAATGAGCTTGAATCCCATCGACCGCGTTGCCGCCGCGGTCCCGCGGTCGACCACGCCCTTCATGACGTTGAGCAGGATGTACATGTCGCGCGCAGGAAACACCTGCACGGCTTGCACGTCGCCGCCGGCGGACACGACATGATTCCGATCGTCGGTCACGAACTTCACCGCATGCAGCGGCACGCGCGATCCCACGCGCGCGATCGTCGCGTACGCGTCGGCCATCTCGACCGGCGCGATGTCGGCGGCGCCAAGGAGCATCGAGGGGTTGCGGGAATCGATGTCGGAGGTCACGCCGAGCGTGTGCGCGGTCTTGACGATCGCATCGAGCCCGCACGCGAGACCGATGCGCACCGACGCGGAGTTGAGCGATTGCTCCAACGCCTGCGCCACCGTCACGGTCTGGTGATACACATCTTCGTAATTCCGCGGCGACCAATCGTCCGAGAATTTACGTTTATAGACGAATCGCGTGTCGCTGACGAGCGTTGACGGCGTGATGTTCTGACCTGAGAGGCTCGGCTCGAATGCTGTCGCATAGACGAACGGTTTGACCAGCGATCCGATCTGCCGCTTGGCATTGAGCGCACGATTGAATTGATTGACGTCGTAGTTGCGGCCGCCGATCAATGCGCGGATCTCGCCTGTCGGAACGTCCACATTGATGAGCGCACCTTGCAGCGGCTGATCGGGCCGGCGCAAGCGCCTGCTCCCTTTTTCCAGCGCCGACAAACCCGCTTCCATCGTCCGCGCCGCAGTGTCCTGCGCGTTCAGATCGATGGCCGTGTAGATCTGCAGACCGCGTCCTTTGACGTTCTTGATGCCGTAGTCGCTGGCCATTTCCTGCAGCACACGATCGACGTAATACGGGATCGACGACAGACCGCTACGCTGCCGGAACGGGCGCGGCGGCAGCTTCGTGGCCATCGCTTTGTCGTACTCATCCCGCGTGATTTTCTTTTGATTGAGCATCAGGCCAAGCACGGTGCTGCGGCGCTGCATCGCCAGATCCGGACGGACGAAGGGCGAGTAGTTGTTTGGACTGCGGATCATCCCCGCCAGCAGCGCCGACTCGGCCAGCGTGAGCTCCGACACCGGCTTGCCGAAATAGAAACGCGCGGCCTCGCCGACGCCGAGAATCGAGATCGAGCGGTTGCGCCCGAGGTAGATGTCGTTGAGATAGGCCTCGATGATTTCCTTCTTCGAATACTTGGCGTCGAGAACCACCGCCATGAAACCCTCGATGGCTTTGCGTTTGTAGGTCCGCTCGTTCGTCAGGTAGTAGTTCTTCACCAACTGCTGCGTCAGCGTCGAGCCACCCTCGGCCACTCCACCCGCGCGAATGTTGCGAAACAGCGCGCGAAACAGTCCGATCGGATCAACTCCCGGGTGATGCCAGAACCGAACATCCTCGGTCGCCACGACCGCGTCCTGCAGCGACTTCGGCACCTGATCGAGCGTGACCGGACGCCGGTTCTCGAGCTGATCGCTGAGGATCGATGTGAGGAGCTCCGGCTCCAGCGCCGCGTTGTCGATCGGTGCGGCCTGCCGCAGCGAGACGACGGAACTGATCGCGCCGCTCTTGAACGCGATGCGCACAGGCTGCGACGGATATTCGCCGGTTGGATGCGTGAACGAACGCGTGTAGACGTCGATCTGATTGCTGCCCGGAACAAAATCGCCCGGTTGTCTGAGCGAATCCGACTGGCGGTAGCCAAGGCGGACGAGCTTCTCGATGAGATCGTCGGGATCGAGGACGACACCGCTCCGGAGAGGCGTGAAGTCGGTGAAGATCCGCGTCGGCAGCGAAAGGCGCCGGATCTCGAACTTCCCGACCGATTGTTTGTAAACGTAGAGCGTCAAGCCGAGAATCAAGACGAGAATCACTCCGACGGAGATCGAGATGACCTGGAAGACGGTGCGGCGGCGAGGGAGATGGGCGTTGAATGTGGCCACGGTCAGCGAGCGATCAGTGCAAGGTTCCGTCCACCTCGCTTTGGATCGCGGCGATAGGAGTGAAAGATCGAGTCATCGCTGCGCGTGCAGAGTCCCGAGTCGTGAACGTTTTCCGGCGCGAAGCCTCGCTGGATGAGCAGCGCCGCGGTGAGCCCGGCAACGTCAACATGCGGCTTCGCGCGGCTGCGATCGACGAATGTTTCGGCCTCGGGATAC